>JAEYXZ010000072.1 GCA_023431045.1 Bacillota bacterium
ATGCCATTGCAACGCCCATCGTCTAGGATGGTGAGTATAAAATGATGGCAAAAATTGTTCTAGGTAATTTTGGTATTTGTGATAACATCCA
The DNA here is from genome assembly GCA_023431045.1 of Bacillota bacterium. GTDB lineage: Bacteria > Bacillota_I > Bacilli_A > Acholeplasmatales > Acholeplasmataceae > Acholeplasma. Next base: position 92 of record JAEYXZ010000072.1, read on the forward strand.
AGCAAGTAAGAAACTTAGAATATATCCAACTGGACCAACGATTAGTGCAAATCTCAATGTGTTTGATAAGACATACTGCATGAATACAGTATCGATACTAATTAATTCAACATAGTTTGTAATACCAACGAATTGAGGTTGTTGAATGGCATTAAAATAAGTAAACGATAATAAAACTGCAGCAATAACAGGAATGACAATTAAGAGGAAAAAGAGACTCCAGTAAGGGACTAAGAACCATGCTGGACCATTCATTTTCGCTAGTGGATTAAACTTTATTTGTTTTTTATACCAGGCTGTTTTCTTATTAACTTCTTGCATTAGTTATGTTCCTCCAGCCATTGATCGATATTATAGATACTTGGTACAGGATAGTCTTTTAGAATCACACCATTTTCAACATATCCAACTTCTGCCATCTTATAAAGAATTTCACGATTTGAAACACGAACGGCTTGGTCAAGCGCTTGTCTTGGATTCATTCCATTAAAGACAATATTAGTCCATGCATTAGAGATTTCACGTTCAACCATATATGCGCCGGGGATTCTAGATGCTTCAATCGCGTAATTCCATTGATTAAGAATAATATCACGATAATTAACTGGCATTGATACAGAGTTAAATGCTTCTAAGTTTGCTGTATTCCAAAGATACGCTTTACCATAGGTTGATTGAAGTGTAAATGCAAACTCACTTTGAATCGGTGTTGACATCCACCATGATAGGAAATTCCAAGCTTCATTTTTATGTTTTGTCGTTGATAAAATCATCGAACTTTGAGCACCAGAGGCAGAATATCTGATAATTTCATCACTTTCTTCATCATAATATCCAGGATGTAAATCCATTCCCCATAAGCCATCAAGTTCTTTTGCTGCGGTTTGTAGTAATAAATATGTCGATAAATCTGAAATACCTATTGGTAAGGTTCCATATCTAAACTGATTGTAAAAGCTTGCAACATATTTTGGTAAGTTATATAGCGTAAATAAGTTACTCATTAAAGTAATACCTTGTAGGGTTTCCTCTGAGTTAATCGCTGTTTGCATGCCATTAGGTGTATACAAGTCACCACCAAATTGATAGATGAATGGTAGTGTTGCAACAAATGGTTTTAGACCTGTGTATTGTGCAAGTGGAACAAAATAGTTTAGTCCATAAGATTGTAATAACGGTAAGATTTCAATGACTTTTTCCCATGTTTGAGGAATTTCAGTAATACCAATACTTGATAAGATATCACGTCTATAATAGGTTACCCAGAAGTTTTGAGTTTCTGGTAGTCCGAAAACTCCTTCTTCAAATACATAAGGTATAATTGCGCCTTTTGCAAATTTAGAGACTAAATCACCATATCCTGAAAATTGTCTTAAATCAAGTGATGCATCACGAAGTGCAAAATCATATGGGATCCAGTGATCAACTCCAATGGCTAAATCCGGTGATTGACCAGAAGCATTCGCTAAGATTAATTTGTTTTGATCAGGCATTTGTGATAAGGTTACTTTTAAATTTCCATCATATTTTGCATCAACCATCGCTTGCATGATTTCGATATATTGACGAGGATGGTTAACCCAAACAGTTAACTCGTTATCGCCGGTTTGACTGACTGAATATGGATTATTAACAAATGATAAAACAAGTCGTTTGGTTCCTTCCCAAAATGATACAAAGATATTGGCATATGGGTCAGGTAATTGACATTGACTCGTAACAAAGATTTTTTCCATTTCTAGTCCAGCTGTCATTAAGCGCTGCATGACGCCACCAATCAGTGTATTAACCGACGAGTCGCCATCAGAAAATTGAACCATACGGCTCGGTAAACGATTGACATCTGATGCTAAAAATTTAAGTCTTTCTGATGCAACTTTTAAATTAACAATTTCACCCGGATTATCGGATGTTGCTAAAATCATCAGTTTGTTATGTAATTCATTAAGTTCATTTGACCATGTTAATAAATCTTCCTTTGCATCAGGGAAATACTCTGAGATATCCCAGTCGCGATAAGGATCAGTACCACCAGCGGTATATCGTTTAATCTCGAGCGCTAAATCTTGGATTTCACTCATAATACCTCTGATTTTTTCAACCGCAAAACGATATGGATATAAAACCGCTTCAAACGTTAGTTCGTGAGTTCCAGCAGTTAAGTATATTTTTAATGGTTTTCCTTCTTCATCTGAAAGGGTTCTGTTAACAAATCCTAAAGTGAAGGGAAACGCATAAGCATCAAGTAAATCAAATGGTACTTCACCATTGATTTTAATCTTTCTAAATACCGGAATATCTTTCATCAAGTTTTGACGATATTTAATCGATAATTCATAATAACCATCTTGTGGCGCATCAATTTGATAGGTTAAAGCTTGTCCACCATTTTGCCATGATTCTGAGAAAATGACGTTAAGCTTTAAGAATTGCGTATCATAATAACTGTGGGATGGGTCTTGATCTGGTCTTAATCGAATTGATGGGTCCGTTCTTCTTGTAACATCTCTTGCTGAGATTTCTTGTAAATATGAAGAACTCATTTGACTTACATTTTGTTCTAGATAATCTTCGTATGTTGGAATTTCATGTTCTGTTACAAGATAGACTTTACCAACTAATAAACGAGTATTAACAAATGAGATTGAGATGATATCGTCTGCCTTGAGTGGAAATACCATTAAACCTTGATGAAGTCCTTTAAGATCATTGATTTCATGATGAATCCAACTTTTTTCTTTATGAGATTGAGGATGAATTTCATTTTTGTATCGATCAAGTGAAAATTCGGTTGTATCAAAAACCCAATCAGATGGTAAAACGAGTGTTTGCGCTTCATAATATGGACTTGAACCATTGATTTTAATACTAATCTGATTGGCATCAATTAAATCGGATAATTCGTAATAATCTATTGCAAGTTTATATAAACCATCTTCTAAATTACCAACGTCAATTGTGACATCATGATTTTCATCAAGTAAGTAAACATCTCCATCAACACCCAATAAATCTTCGTAAAGTGTGACGAATCCACCATAGGTTTCATCACTATTTAAAACCAATTCACCATTCATTTGTGTTCCGCTAAATGCCTCATCCTTAGCAATCACATTCAAACCAACAGTTTCATAGTTTAATTTCGCCGTCGAATAATTGATCACACCGGTATTGGTTTGGTTTTGTTCTTTAATACTCATCAGTGTTTTAGGATTATAAAAGTCATTAATCGATCGAGTTTGAAAAAAAGATAACACAACAATTAAAATAAGCGAAAATGCTGCAAGTCCAAGTAAGACCTTCTTTAAAGGAATAAGACTCATCATATGCTTTATTTGTTCTGTTATCTTATTGACGGTTAGTCTAAATTTTGAAATATATGGTTTTTGACTTTTAGATGCCATTTTTTAACCCCTTATAAATAGATACAGGTGAGAAGGGAAGTTTTTCCCCTCTCACTTGTTCTAAAAGTTTGTAACGATATTTTAAGCTGGTGGATTTCCAAGCGCAGCTAAAGCTTCTTCATATAATTGATTTGCTTTTGTGTTCCATTCAGCAGCAAATGCTTCAACCGCTGTAGGACCTTGAGCAACAAGTGCTTCCCAAGAATAACTATTGTTCACAGGATCATTAACCCATGCCCAGAAGTCTTTATATCCTGGTAACCATTTGTCTAAGTCTGGTTTAGCCTTGTCAATATTATCAAAGATATATTCAATACCTTCAATACCATCAACTAGTGGGCTTACTCGATCCCAAATTTCAGGATAGTCAGCAATTGGGAAACGGTCTAAGAATGCTGGTGTTTCTCCATTACTAATTGTTTCAGCATTACGAGCTTCAATAATATCAAGTCTAGCATCCCATCCAGCTCTTCCATATGTCATCCATTTAGCTAGTTCATAAGCTTCTTGTGGATGTGCTGTCTTATATGAGACTGCTTGATAATCTAGGACGGTTGGAGGGAATAAACCTTCTGATCCTTGTGGATATGGCCAGAAACCTAAGTTAATACCATTGTCTCTTGCATCTTGAATGACCCAGAATTGCCAAGAACCTTCGATATCCATCGCACCAATACCGGTTTGAATGAGATAGCCACTAAGGAAACTATAAGCTTCCAAATCGGCTTCAGTAAAGCGAGTTGTTGTCCAGTCAGTTAATTGATGAAGTTTAACTTTTTCTTGCATCGCATAAATCCAGTCAGGAGAATTATAGTTAAATTGTTCTCCATCAAATGTGTCATACATTGTATCAGCATTGTTCATTGTTGGCCAAACTTGTTGGAAATCTGGTGAACCATACCAAGTATCAAGACCAACGACTGCATCAGCAGCTTCTGTTGAGACATTCTTAATTGCTTTAGCAATATTGACAAATTCTTCGAATGTCCAGTCTTTTACTGGATATCCCCATTCATCCATACGATAGCCATCTGGACCTTCTTTGGTTGTAAGATTTGCATTTTCAAAGATGTCAAGATTAATTAATATACCTTTTAAGAATTGGAAGGAAGGAATCGCATAACGCTTACCATTATAAAGTGCAGTGTCAGCGATATATTCATAAACTAGTTCAGCATCTTCATCGGCATCCCAATATTGAGCAACGTCAAGTGACAATCCTTTTGAAACAATGGTTGGAACATTATCAGTTGCAAAAACATCTGGTAGTAAGTCAATAGTTGCAGCAATTTCTAGATTTCCTGTAAATTCTGCACCACTTCCTGCGATATCTGTACGTAATTCAACATCAATATTTGGATATGCAACTTCAAATGCATCAATTAATGCTTGATTTAAAACTTGATCGCCCCAATCGGCATAGGATAATTGAATTCTATTTTGGATTGGTGGATTATCATCATCGTCATCATCGTCATCATCATCCGGTGGTGTCACAATTGGATCAGCACAAGCAACCATACCTAATGTGAAGAAGACAAAGATGAGTAGTAAAAAGATTTTTTTCATACATAACTCCTTCTATTGCTCACGCAATAATTTGATAGACTTGGATTGAATGAAGTGTAAATACACCAGCTACTGAAGTAGCTTCTCCACCTAAAGTACCGAAGTCTAATTCTATTTTAACATTGGTTAGAGGTGTTGCAACTGTGAATTCAAGAGTAACAACAACTGAATCATCTGCATTCACTTCAAAGTCAACGAATGAATCTGGAAGTATTGAAGCATACCCACTATCAGGTAACACGATGTTGAATCTGAGATCGCGTGCAACCGATGCTGATACTTCAAATTGAACAGAATAATTACCAGCAGCAAGTGATGGAATCATGTAGAAATAGTGTGGTTGATACGCGTCCCCTAATGTGACAACAGTGAATTCAAATCCATCTTCAGATTTAACAGCTGAGTTTTCAGCAAATTCAGCATGGAAGAAATGTCCTCCAACAACTTGATCCATTGTTCCGTTGTAAACGGAAGCAAGTGGTGTAGTTTCACCTTCTTTAACAACACTAATGTTGTCAAACTTGATCCATTTGTGAGCTTCAAAATCTCCACCAAATGCCTTACCAAATTCAAACTTCAAGACGACGGTTCCATTAATTTCTGCAGGTGTTGTAAGGTTTGCAGTATAAGTAGTCTTAGTGTCAGTGATTGCAATGGATTGCTTTGATTCTTCAATAAAGTTTGCCCAAACACCAGCGATGGCAATCATTGGATTAATGGTTGCAGCTTCTGATGCATAAGCATCAAATGTAAATGTATAATTGGTTGATGGTTCTAAAACAAGTAAACCTGCTTCTGAAGCACCACCGTAAATGGTTTGATGATCTTGGATGAATTGCATTTTCCAGTTATCATTACCAACATTTGCAAGTTTAGTAATGTCAATAACATATTCGCCGTCAACGATACCCCAAGTTGCTTGTGAACCTTCCCAGTTATTGATGAATCCTCTCCAACCGGTCATTGCAAAGTCAGCATTGTTGACAATTGGTTCTGCATCAAGTTCGTAAACGCCGATTTCATAGAATGTAACAAGTCCATCAGCAAATCCGTCTTGTGTACCAAGTTCAAATGTCATACGGACATCATGAGTAGGTAACACGTTTGTAAATACGAATTCAATTAAAGTTTCTTCAGTACCAATTTCGATACCATTTGATCTAAAGTATTCAGTATAATTACCATAACCAAGGCTAATATTCATCTTACGTGCAACTTCAGCTGAAACCTTAGCAGAAATTTTATAAGTAATACCATATTCTAGAACTAAACCTGAACCTTCTGGTCTAGTGAATTGAACTGCCCATGCCGCATCCCCACCACCAGTAATATCTAGTGAGAAAGTACCAGCTTCTGAATCATGAGTTGGAACAACGGTTGAGTTTTGATTCCATGTTGTCCATTCAGCTGGATCGCCTAATGCAGTGTCAAATGAACCGTTAGTTAATAAATTTGTCGTTTTGAAAATTAAGTCAACAACATTAACAATTGCTTCAACTTCGGTTTCATTTCCTAATGAGTCTTCAACAAAGTAAACAATTCTATAAGTACCTACAGCTGATGTATCAACTGCATCTACTTCTAAATCTTCTTCATCAAATACTGTAACAACGATTTCATCAGTCACATCACCATCAGTAACATCAAATGCAGTAACACCTGCAAGTGGATTAAATGTTGAGTCAATTAAAATGTTTTGTTCTGCAATGACACCAGTAACAACTGGACCATCAACGTCAGCATCTGGAGTTGATTCTTCAATTGTAATATTATCGAAATACATTGTTGCATTAACGGCAACAGTAGCCCATGTTCCAAGTTCGAATAGAATAGATCCACGTGGATTTTCTTCTGGTTCATTCATTGTGAACTTATAGGAATATGTTGCCCAATCAGTCGTAATTGTCTTTTGAACAGCAATACCAGGTTTGAAATCATCAAAATATGGTGCTGCAGTTAACAATTCACCAACTTGTAAGTTGATTGTCTTCTCAACGGTTGATTTAGCGTCAAATGATATTTCATATGTCTTACCATTTTCAAATGGAATCATATTTTGACCAAATCTTGGCGTATAAATGTTAGCTCCAGCGACAACTTCAACAACCAATACACCTTCTTGGGCAGTAATTGTCATTGCGGCACCGTCAGCGACATAATTAACATCTGGATTTGTCCATCCAGCAACACCTTGTGACATATCCCCGTTAAGTAGCATTTGTCCTTCAATTGGAGCAGGATTTTCAATCGTAATATTACGCCAAACTTCAGCTTGAACAACACCAAGGTCAGTTTGAACTGAAACTGAGTATTTAACTGCGTGAGTACCAACCGCTTGAGGGTCTAATGTACCATCAGTTGCATGAAGTTTACCTGAGACAACAGATGTTGAGACATAAGTAATATTATCGTCATAATATTCATTATTATTACCTTTTGCTCTAACACCATCAAGGACGTTAAATGCTGTATCAAAGTCTAATGTGACATCCGCAACCCCTTCAAATTGAATTGATGTTAAGATGACCTCCCATTTAGCATGTAAAGTCAAGTCTTCTTCAACGATATCAGTTGCAAAAATCCATTCTGTTTGATAGTCGGATTCCTTATACCAACCATCAAATCTATTACCTGCTAATGTTGGATTAGTAGGTTTAGCAAATGTCTTGCCATGTTCAACTTCAATTGCTGCAACCGCACTACCACCATGACTATCAAAAGTCACTGTGTGCTTTACTGGTTGATCACATGCAACGAGTGCAAGTGCTGCAACTAAAGTAACTAGAACGACGAACAATTTTTTCATATGTTACTTTCCTCCTTTGAGATAGGCTTTAATTTTTAAGACTTCACCGCGCCTTACGGTTTCAGCCATTATTCCCTTTAATAATGATCCTTCAATCAGATAGGTATCCTTATCAGTATAGATTTCCATCCTATCGATTAAAACATCTGAATCATAGGTGTTTCTCATATCCTCATTGATATACTCAATTTCAGTATTCTTGAATAACAAGGTCTTAACTTTTCCATCTTTGAAGAATGAGTGATGTAATTTAGGTGATAATTTGAAGTTGAGTTCATGATCAACGACTTCAAATAATTTTGAGCCCAAGAACATATAGCGCCACATCGAGAGCATTTCTGCAGTAGAACCAGAAAGTCTTGCTACAAAACCTTGTCCATGTTTACTTGGATCTAGATTCGATGAGGTTGCAATAAAACTAGAATTTTCGAGTGGATTACGTCCATAGATGACTGGATCCATAAAGCATGTTAGATTGGTTTTGATTTCTTCATAGAATTCGTCGTATAACCCAGCTTTTAAGATCGACAATAAGTATTTATACGTCATATGTAGGAAGTTGGATTCTCTTTCTAACCAACCTTTTTGGAATGCTTTAATTCTTCCAATTTCATCTGTATCTTGATCTAGAGCAACAGATGTTTGATAGAATTTGAGCACTTTATCATATAATCCAGATTGTTTTATATCATCATAGATCTGTTTAGCTTCTTCTTTTTTGGCAATTCTTGAGATATATCTTGCTGGTGCTTCAAGGAATGTTGAAATAGGTTTTAAGTCATACTTCTTGGCATTAACCAGTGGTAATCCATAATCACCAATAACTTCTTTACCCTCACGAAGAACTTTGTCATACTCAGTCACTTCATAAGTTAGATATGTTGGATAAACTGGATTGATTCGTTTTGCTTTTGCAAGTCCTGCTTTTAAGGTTGCAGTGATTAAATCCAATAAGTTAACAAATGATTTAGCGGTAAATTCATAGACTTCTTGTTTATCCTTTAAACATTTGCGATAATGTTCTAATGCACCAATTCGATCTTCAAATGTGTGTGCAACAACTAAATGATTGGCTAGCTCTGCAGTACTCTTTAAGATATAGATTGATGCATCTGGGTAGTAAGCAAGTTTCTTTTTGAGCGTTTTAGCCAATTTTTGTAGTTCGATTGTTTCTGAAATACCTGATGCGAATAGTCCAGGGAGACCGTTCATCGCATCATTCCAACCTGGCTTACCTGCTTCATACATAATACCCATGTTTTCAGAATCAAGTGCAGCATATTTATTAACGATGAGTGTTAATAATTTTCCAGCTAGGTTGACTTTAATTGCTTCCCCTTTTTGATCTAGAAGCCAACCGTCTGGTTCATGATGATGTTTAATTGCATCATACTGACGGACTAAACCTTGTTTCGTTAAGACTGTCTTTTCACTTCTTGGTTTCACATCAACTGGTGAAACGAAGTATTTATACTTAACGTCACCAAAGAAGAATTGTTCTTCTTGATCCGGATAAATTGAGAGATAACTTTCTATTAAATCATATAGATATGTAAAGTGATCTTGCCAATACCCTTCACCGAAATGTGCAACAATTTCACTGTGACTTTGCTTTAAAATCTTTTTCATTTCGTCTTCTACATCATAACCATGACGTGCTAAGACTTCTGCCAGTGGACCTAATGTGAATGGTTTTGAAAGAATACTTTGAATCTCATTGTTTTGATAAGTTTTTCCTTCATAAATGAATTTAATGCCTTCTATCGATAGTGGGTTGTATCCATCTGCTTGGATTAAACTGGCAAATTGATACACATTAAAATCTTTTATTTCAGGATAGAATAGCAAGTCATTACGGCGATTTTGCAAAACATCTCTGAAGTTTCCGTTACCTTGCGAGTAATAAGCGGGTTCTAATGAGAAGAAATTATAGTCACGTTCTAAATCACCATGTTTTCTCGAATAAAGATGATATGCAGCTTCTCCATCTTTTAATTCAATCGGTAATGGTCTTCCACCACGCATTAGGTTATCCAAGTAACATTGTTTAAGGTATAAATCAAATTCATGATATGCAGTTTGTGTTTCAATATCACTTAGCAACTCATCATGTAACTTTTTATTCTCTATTTGTTTTTGTGCTAAGTCTTCGTAAGTTAAGTGATTAATTTCATTCGATAAATCATCTTTATTACTTGAATTTCCATAAACTGAGATGAAGTTAATTGATTCATGAAGATTAACTTCACTCATGATGAATCCTGATGGAACTTGGTTAATTGAAACTTGGTGCTTTTGAGAAAGTTCTTGAAATGTTGATTGAATTAAACCATATGGAGTTCCTAAACTTGAGTCTTGATTGAAGATTAGTTTATAGTCATAAACATAAGTTGATTGAACATTTTGATTGAACTTTGTAAAGTAGAAGTTTCCTTCATGAACTTTTGACACTTCTGCACTATCTGCTGTTGATGCGGATAGTTTGTAGAAGATAAAATCTTTTTCCGCTTGACTAATCATCCAACTTTGAAGCAGATTTGAGACGGCCTTATATCCACCGTAATCGATTCCTGATGGTAAGATTTGTGCAAGACCATCAATTAAGATGATTGATTTAGGTTTTTGATTTAAATTGACAATGTCAACTTTACGACACAATCCTGCAAATGTCATATTAGGTAACGTGTAATAAGTTACAGTAACTTTTAATCCAAGTTCATGATTGGTTTCTTCTATTGCAACTTGATGTCGATCAACATACATGACTTGATTAGGATTTTGCTCTCTAAAGAATTCATGGGTCACATCATTTGATTTGATAAATGTTCTAAAACCAATCGTTGCTGTATACATGTAAGCTAGGTTAGCCGGATAGAATTCGAGAATTGCACCATTCTTATCTCTTAGTCCAAAGGATGAGATTGCTTGCCCTCGATTAACATAAAATGACCATATTGGCTTTCCCATCTTACCGGCAATACCGGATAGAAAGCTAGAAAATGGTTTACTTTTTTGATAGTCATGGATGATGAATGTATCACCATTAAATTGAGTCATGGAGTTCCCTTTCAATTTAAGAAATCGGTTTCCTTAAATATTATTATAATAAACTGGCTGATTTCCGCCATTTCGTGAAATCGGTTTCCTATTATTTCTATTGATATCATATCACGAAATGAAATCGTTTTCAATAGTTTTGATAATAAAATGATGTTTTTTATTTTGAAGGTCCTGTCGTTTTTTCAAGTGTCGATTCTCTGATTGTTAAAGTGACAGGAATTTTAACAATTTCAGGTTGCTTCATATCCGGTCTTTCGATTAAACGTATCAAGATCTTTGCCGCTTCTTCGCCTAAAGCTTTACGATTCTGGGCGACTGTAGTTAGAGCTGGTGTCACGAAACGTGATACCGGTAAATCATCAAAACCAATGACTTGAACGTCTTCTGGTACACGTTTACCTAGTGTTTTAAGTGCCTTTAGTACACCTAGTGCAATATCATCAGATGAAACAAAAACGACCTCTGCAGTACTTTTGTTTGCATCAAAAAGTTCCATCGTTGCATTAAAACCTGAGGT
>JAEYXZ010000050.1 GCA_023431045.1 Bacillota bacterium
GTAACTGGTGTTGAAATGTTCAGAAAATTACTTGACCAAGCTGAAGCTGGTGACAACGTTGGTACTTTACTACGTGGTGTTGACAGATCAGATGTTGAACGTGGACAAGTTTTAGCTAAACCAGGATCAGTTAAACCACACTTCAAGTTTACTGCTCAAATCTACGTCTTATCAAAAGAAGAAGGTGGTCGTCATACTGCATTCTTCACTAACTACCGTCCTCAATTCTATTTCAGAACAACTGACATTACAGGTATCATTACCTTAAATGAAGGAACTGAAATGGTTATGCCAGGTGATAACACAGAAGTTACTGTTGAATTAATTCACCCAATCGCATTAGAAGAAGGAACTAAGTTCTCTATCCGTGAAGGTGGAAGAACGGTTGCTTCAGGATCAGTCGTTAAAATTCTTGAATAATTGATCTAGATTTAAAGAGACCTTAGGGTCTCTTTTTTTTCACAGAAATAATGAAAATAGGTGGTATAGCATCATCCCTTTAGGTCATTATATGCTATAATAAACATAAGTTATATGAGGTATAAAAAGATGATTATTGATACTCATGCACACTTGAATATGGACCAATATGAGCACGATTTAGAATCTGTTATCAAGCGCTCAAATGAACTTGGAGTAGGAAAGATCATCGTCATTGGAATGGATGATTTTCATAATCAAAAAGCTTTAGAAATAGCTGAAAAGCATGAACATATTTATGCTGCGGTTGGGGTTCATCCAGTTGATATCCATAAAGCTGATGTCAAGGATATCATCCCTTTACTAAGACATCCAAAGGTTGTTGCTGTAGGTGAAACTGGAATTGATCTTTATTGGAATAAAGACAATTTAGAAGCACAAAAACTAGCCTTCAGAAAGCAAATTAAACTTGCGATTGAATATGATTTACCAATTATCATACATACCAGAGATTCTTTTAATGAAGCCTATGAAACGATTAAACCATTTAAGGGGAAAATTAAAGGAGTCTTTCATTCTTTTAGTGCCGGACTTAAGGAAGCAAGGATGGCAATTGATTTAGGATTCTATATTGGGATTGGTGGTGTTGTTACTTTTCCAAAAGCAACAATTCTTCACGAACTTGCAAAAGAAATTCCACTTGAACATATGTTAGTTGAAACCGATAGTCCTTTCTTAACCCCAGTGCCTTATAGGGGGAAAAGAAATGAACCAGGTTACACCAAATATGTTGTTGATGAAATTGCTAAAATTAAACAAATTGATCCAAGCATTGTCGCAGAAGTTACGACAATGAATGCAAATAAATTATTTAGACTGGAGCCTTCTACATGAAAAAAATTCTATCAATCGTTACTTTATTCTTACTCGCCATCACTCTAAGTGCATGTGCTGATTTTTCCTTTGAGTTTCCAGGTGAGATTTATGCCCCATCAATTACTGAGGATGAGGCTGATTTTATTGGTATGGTAAGAGAGTTAAAGGCATCAAGTGTTGCCATCCTAAATACATCGGTTACACCAAACCGTTATGGTTCTGGTGTCATTATTGAAAATCCAGATGAAGCAAATGATTCAACTTATTACATTATTACCACTCAGTTTAATGTTGAGGATGCAACAAACGTCACGGTGTATTTAGCGCCAAATGATTCACTCAATGGTGTTGTTATTGGTGCTCAAGAGGTTTATGATTTAGATGAAGATATCGTTTTAGTTAAAATTGTTTCGATTAAAAAACTTACTCCAATTGAATTGATTCCGATTGAAGACTTAGAATCCATCAATTTGAAGTCGATTTTCTCAATTGGTACTGCAATTAATTTAGCGTATTTTAACTTCTTAACAAATCCTGCACAAGTGATGGGAATCCAAGATGATATCATCATTCATGGAACCAACTTAAACCCAGGACAAATTGGTTCACCGCTTTTCTTAAAAGAAAATGGACGATTAATTGGTATTAACATCGCTATTTCAAGTATTATTAATGAACGACCAGAAGTCATGATTAATAAAGCCATTTCAATCAATCAAGTTATCACCATTGTTGAAGGTTTATGGGCAACATTATGAGAAAAATATTACTAGGAATTTCTTTGGTGTTCCTGGTTATATTAACCGCTTGTCAATCAAGTGTTGTTAACCATCCAACAAGAGAAACACCAACTGAAGAAGAACAAATTGAACTTATTAACCAACTCAAAAATAGTACAGTTGCATTACATGGTTATTATATGGATTTGGAAACAGCTCTTGGATCAGGGATGATTTTTATGCGTCAAGATAGTCCAAATGGTAAGTACTATTATTATGTTGTTACTAACCAGCACGTGGTTGAAGGCTCAACTCGTATGAATGTTGTAACAGAATATGACCGCGTTGAAATTGGTGATATCTATTCAACATCATTAACTGAGGATACACCAGCTCATGAAGATATTGCAATCATACGTTTTGAATCAGATTTTGAGTATCCTGTTATTGAAATTATTCCTTATGAAAATCCAGATACAGTCTTAAAGGTATCAATCGGTCAAACAGTCTTTGGCATTGGTTCGCCAACGTCAAAAGATAATTTTAACCTTGTTACAAACTATGGTGTTATTAGTGACTTTGGAAGTCGTTGGATTACTCATACAATCAATATCAATCCAGGTAATAGTGGTGGACCACTATTCTCATATGATGGAACATTCATTGGTATTAATACACAACGTGTTGAAGTGATTAATGATCGTATTATCTATCTCATATCAGAATCCATTGATGCCAATCAAGTGGCTGATATGATTCAAGTTAGACTAAATGCAGTGACCCCTAAGTTAGGTATTCAAGTTGTTGACATTGAACAATTCTTATTACTTGATGAGGAAGACAAATATGAATTTGACCCTGAAGATCATGTCAATCCATTGATTGATGGCATTGTTGTTTTAGATGTTGGTTCAACGAGATCATCTTATGGAATCTTAGAAATGTATGATGTCATCATTGAAGTTAATGGAAAAGCAGTAACTAGTGTGACAGATTTCACAACGGCAATTTCTCCAATTAAACTTGGAGATGTGTTTGAAATGGTTGTTTCAAGAAAACATGAAACCCTACCAATTTATGAAGAAGTTGATGTGGTGGTGACAATCACTCATGCGTGAGATTATTGATCGACTTATTGATCGAGGCGAATTCATTAGCTTAGTTGAGTCAATGACAGGTGGTGCGATTACTGCTAGTATGGTCGAAAATCATTCTGCATCGGAAGTTCTAAGAGAAGCACTTGTTGCATACAGTATTAATGCAAAAACAAAACACTTAAATATCACTTTAGATGATCTTAATAAATATGGTGTTGTCAGTGCTGAAATTGCAGCATTAATGGCTTCCCATTATCAAGCAATAACAAAGACCGATATGGTCGTTTCAATTACTGGGTATGCAGATGGTCATGAGCCTAATGAAGCCTATATCGGTATTTACTACCAAGATGAAATATTGGTTCATCATTTGGTCTTTAAAAGTGGTCAAACACGCATTCAAAACATTAAAAAATGTGTTAAAGAAACGACCAAATTAATCAAAAAAGTTTTAGGAAAATAAAGTTGTTTTTTATAACATTTAATGTTATAATACAAAAGCATATATTATTATGTCCTTGCCCGCAGGGGCCAGAGTCCAAAAGGAGGTAGAAACGATGAAAAAATATGAAGTTATGTATATCATCCGTCCTACGTTAGATAGCGAAGCCATTAAGAAATTGGTTGCCGATGTTAACGCAGTATTAACTGCTCAACAAGCAACAATTTTAGAACTAAAAGAAATTGGCTTAAAAGATCTAGCTTACGAGATTGAGCATCATAAAAAGGGATATTATGTCTGGTTACTCATTGAAGCTTCAACAGAAGCTGTTCATGAACTTGACCGTGTCATCAATATCACTGAAGACATTATTCGTCACATCATAGTGAAAGAAGGAGAATAAGTATGATTAACAGAGTGGTACTCGTTGGTAGAATTACCAAAGATGTTGACCTAAGAGCAACCAGTGGTAACGTTTCAGTTACTCAGTTTACAGTTGCAGTTAATCGTCAATTCACTTCACAAAATGGTGAACGTCAAGCAGATTTTATTCAGTGCGTTGCATGGAGAAATCAAGCTGAGTTTATGAAGAATTATGTTAAAAAAGGCGCTTTAATTGGCGTAGAAGGTCGTATTCAAACCCGTCAATACGAAGATAAAGACGGTCAAACGCGTTATGTCACTGAGGTTCAAGTGGATAGTATCCAATTACTTGAATCAAGAGGGGATGTAACCAAACAAAACGAATACGAAGAAAAACCAGGCAAAAATCAGGATAACGATGATTTCTATGAGACATCAAAGAAATTAGCGGCTGAGGATGACCTGCCATTCTAAGGAGGATATCATGCAAGACAGACCAAAACGTGGTGGTTTTAGAAAACGTAAAAAAGTATGTTACTTTACAGCAAATAAATTTACTCATATTGACTTTAAGGATATTGAACTATTAAAGAAATTTATTACTGAACGTGGCAAAATTTTACCTCGTCGCGTGACTGGCACAACTGCTAAGTGGCAAAGACCATTAGCACAAGCAATCAAACGTGCACGTCATATGGCATTACTACCATTCGCAAAAGAATAATTATAATCCCCAAAAATTGGGGATTTTTTTATCGGCATACATATTAAATGTATGTTATAATTTAGTCAAGTAGGTGAAACCATGCGAAAGATCGTCTTTTTAATCATCAGTTTTATCGCTCTAGTCACATCATATGTGCTTTTAATATTAATGATTTTTACTAATCTTTTCGCATCCATTCAGTGGATTATCGTTGGATTAGTTCTTTTTACATCGCTTTTATTTTATGGTTCATCAATGTATATTTATGGACTCAATTTCCGCGAACAAATTAAGAATCTTCAAAATCGCTTGGCCAGATGGAGTAAACTATCCCCTCGAGTTAATCAAATTGGTGATGATGCATTTCATGAGTTACCGATTGGTATTATTGTTCTTGATGACACATTAAAAGAAATCAAGTGGGTAAATCAATATGCCAAAGTGATTTTTGATAATAAACTTGTTGATCGGGCTTTAGCAGATATCTCTGAACCACTTTCAGAACATGTCACTTCAACCAATCGAAATAAGATTACAATTGGTGTCAAAGAAGAACGTTATGAAGTGATTTATAAATCTGAATATCAAGTTTTATATTTATTTAACGTGACTGAACGCGAACGATTAAAAGATGATTTTGTTAAACATTTACCAGCTTTAGGAATTATCAATCTTGATAACTTTGAAGAGAACGTTTCAAGTTTTGATATATCTGAACAATCATCCATCAAGGGTGAGTATTTATCCGCAATTGCCGATTGGGTTGAGGAATACCATGGGTATTTAAAGCCATATGGTGATAACCGTTTATTCATGTTATCCAAGCGGTCAATGCTTGAGAATATGATTGCTAAAAAGTTTGATATTTTAGAAAAGATTAGAGAGATTTCTGCTAAACACCAAATTAGAATCACCATGTCAATGGGGATTGCATCTTGGGATTTAGAATATGATGAACTATCAGATTATGCACAAAACGCGATTGAACTTGCTGAAAAACGTGGTGGTGATCAAGTTGTTGTTAACATCCAACACCAAAAGATTGCATATTTTGGTGCTAAGCTTGATGCCTCAACAAAGAACTCAAGAGTTAACGCCAGACAATATGCAGGTGCCATTCGTGATTTACTCGATAAAGCTGATCAAGTATATATCATGGGCCATACAGCAACTGACCTTGATTCCTTTGGTTCAATGATTGCCGCACTTAAGATGGCAATGACTTCCCCTGATGCAGCTGGATACTTAATAGTTGATGAAGAAAAACTAGATCCAACCGTCACTTATGTTTATAGTATCTTAAAAGAACAAAATCATAGTATTTTAAAGCATGTTATTACAACCGAGGTTGCTTTAACAAAGTTAACCAAAGATACATTAATTTTAGTCTTAGATACTCAAAACCCACTCATTGTTCATTCACCTGAACTGATTAGTTCACAAGCTAAAATTGCAGTCATTGACCATCATCGTGGTAATGAACAATCGATTCAAGGGTACTTTTCTTATGTTGATGCAAGTGCATCATCAACGATTGAACTCATCATGGAACTTGTAAACTTCTTTAACCGAGAAATTAAAGTCGAACCACTTGAAGCATCCATTATGTATGCTGGGTTAATCGTCGATACCAATACTTTTACTTATCGAACCAATGCAAGAACCTTTGAAGTTGCTGCAAAATTAAAAGATTTTGGTGCAGATACCATCTTAGTTAAGACATGGCTTCGAAATGATTTAGAACGTATGATTGAGATGAATACACTCTTATCAGGTGTTGAAATATACTTAAACCGTTTCGCGATTGTTAAATCTGAAACGATTATGCATGAACGTGCATATCTTGCACAGGTTTCACAAAACTTACTAGATATTAAAGGCATTGATGCCGCGTTTACCATTGTCAAGATCGACGAATCACAAGTGGGAATTTCCGCTCGAAGCTATGGTAATATCAATGTCCAAGTCATTATGGAAGAAATGGGTGGTGGTGGTCACTTAAATAGTGCTGCAACACAACTCAAAGATTTGAGTATTGATGATGCATATCAACAATTAAAACATATTCTCGAACTAGAATATGGAGGAGAGGGAGAACCGATGAAAGTTATATTAATTGAGGATGTTAAAGGCAAAGGAAAGAAAGATGAGATTATTGAGGTTGCTAATGGTTATGCTCAATACTTAATCACATCAAAACTGGCAGTTGCTGCAAATGATGAAAACTTAAAAGTGTTAGCTCAAGAAAAAGAAAGACAACGCCAACAGGAAATTCAACACTTAAACTTGATGAAGAAGATTGCATCAGAAATTGATGGAAAATCAATCACCTTAACACTCCAAGTCGGTGCTGATGGTAAACGTTTTGGAAGTATTACAACCAAACAAATCGTTGAAGCATTTGAACAAAAGTATGGAACAGTCATTGATAAAAAGAAGATTGAACTACAAAGTGACTTGTCTAGTGCAGGAATTTATAGCGTCATTGTTAACCTAGATAAACAAGTTAGAGCAACCTTTGATGTCAATATCGTTGAAAAGCGAGGATAAGTCATTATGGCTAAAATTTTACCGCATTCAATCGAAGCAGAAAAATCTGTTTTAGGTGCTATTTTTCTAGATCCATCATGTGCACCAACTGTTTTTGATGGTTTACACGAATATGATTTTTTTGATGCCAACCTTTTAATCATCTTCCAAGCGATGAAAGATTTATTTCAAGCGCGTAAGGAAATTGATTACACCTCGGTTTCAGCGCAATTAAATCATAAAGGCCAACTCGATCAAATCGGTGGTTTATCCGTTTTAATTGAATTATCAAACTATACCGTATCGATTGAACACTTAGAAACATACATTAATATTGTTAAAGATTACAGTTTAAAACGTGATGTTATTCGTGTCACTCAAGAATTATCAACAACTGGATTAACCTCTGATGTTGATGCTTCCCTTTACCTTGACCGAGTTGAAGAAGCTGTTTTATCACTATCGCAACGACGTAAGGTCGGCGTCTTTAAACCAGTGCCTCAAATTGTCACTGAAGTTAAAGATAAGATGAAGTTTTTACAACACCATAAAGGTGGTGTAACAGGTCTTACAACAGGTTTTACAACACTTGACACATATATCAATGGACTACAAAAAGAAGAATTGATTATTCTAGCTGCACGTCCATCCATGGGTAAATCAGCACTCGCTATGAACATCGCATTCAATGCTGCTAAGCTTAATAAGAATGGAAAGTGTGGGGTTGCAATCTTCTCTCTTGAAATGAGTAATGAACAACTTGTTACGCGTATGATTTCATCGATGACAAACATTGATAACTCAAAATTAAGAACAGGATTCTTAACACCTCAAGAATGGAAGCATTTCGAAAATCAAACCGATGTTCTTAATAATATGAATATTTACTTTGATGATTCTGCATCAAGTAATATTGCTGATATAAGAGCGAAATGCCGTCGTCTTGCTCAAGAAGGAAAACTCGATTTTGTTGTTATTGACTATCTCCAATTAATTAAAGGGGATGACCGTTCCAATAACCGTCAAGAAGAAGTTTCAAAGATTTCAAGATCACTAAAACAAATGGCAAAAGAATTAAAGGTTCCAGTCATGGCATTATCACAGCTTTCTCGTGATGTCGAAAAAGCAACCGATAAAAGACCTCTTCTTGCCCATCTTCGTGAATCAGGTTCGATTGAACAAGATGCCGATATCGTCATGTTTATTCACCGTGATGAATACTATAAAGCCAAAGACAAAGAACCAACTGGCGATGCTGATATTATTGTTGCTAAAAACCGTCAAGGACGCGTTGGTGATATTAAATTCCTATTTGCATCACAACACTCAAGATTTACCGAACGTGGTACAAACTACGACGAACCTCAAGCATAAAAATAAGCCCTATTCAATTGAGTAGGGCTTTTACTTTTATTTGTTAAATGCCTTTAGCATCCACAAATGCTTTTCAAATGCTGCAACCGTTTGAATCGTTAAATCTGCGGTTTGTTCATCTTGGTTAGCTTGTGCCAGATGAGTGAGTTCTTTTTGTTCCTTTACAAGTAGTTCTAAGTCTTGAATGACTTCATCAACCATTTTCTTTGGATCGATGGTTGATGTTTCTTTAATTGATGATTGAAGAAGATAAGCACTCATCGATGAGGATGGGATACCACCAATCATAATTAACCGTTCAGCATATGCATCATAAAGTTCATTGACTTCATCATACAAGCTTTCAAATTTTTCGTGTAGAATGAAAAACTCACGACCTGTAACAAACCAGTGGAAATGGTGTAATTTCGTAAAAAAGAGAGCGAAATTTGCCACTTGACGATTCATTAATCCATGTAATTCTTTCATGTTGATTCCTCCTTTATACTTTAATTATACGCTTTAAATATGTAATGTCCAAATCAATTATCATTTATGATAAAATAATAAAGGTATCCATGATGGAAGGACATAAAGATGGTTAAAAATTCATTACTCAATATTTTCATCACATTCTTTAAAATCGGTCTTTTTACTTTTGGTGGTGGATACGCGATGATTCGTGTGATGCAAAAAGAAGTGGTTGAGAAAAAAGGTTGGATTGATGCAGATACCATGCTTGATATGGTCACCATCTCAGAATCAAGCCCAGGGCCATTCGCAATCAATTCTGCAACCTTTATCGGATATCATCAAAGAAAGTTCTTAGGATCGCTTTTTGCAACGCTTGGTGTTGTATTACCAAGTTTCATCATTATTATATTGATCTCAATTTTCTTAAATGCTTTTTCCAATAATGAACTCATTCAAAATGTCTTAAAAGGAATTAATGCAGGGGTTCCTGTACTCATTTTTCATGCATGGTTTAAATTAGGAAAACAACTGAAAATCAATCTTTTTAATATTGGCCTCATGTTACTTGGATTTGGTGTTGCATTCTTTACTGATTTTTCTATTATCTTATTACTATTAATTATGGCAGTCCTAGCACTAATTTTTACATTCATGATAAGGGGGAAGAAAGATGCAATACATTCTTGAACTCCTTGAGTTATTTTGGGTGTTTTTACAAATCGGTGCATTCACTTTTGGTGGTGGGTATGCAATGATTCCTTTAATTCGTCAAGAAATGGTTCACGGTGGATATTTAACAATGGCACAAGTTGACCAGTTTATTGGAATCGCAGAGTCAACCCCTGGACCATTCGCAATTAATATTGCTACCTTTGCTGGATATGAAGCATATGGTGTCTTGGGTAGTGTTGTTGCAACCCTTGGTGTTGCCTTACCAAGCTTCATCATTATATTATTGATTGCTAGTATTTCAAGTAAAATCTTAAAGACAACCGCAGTCAGAAGTGTTCTTAAAGTCATTAACCCAATCACGATTGGATTAATTCTGGCAGCTGGTTTAGGTGTACTATTAACTGCAACACTGGGACATTATTTGGTTGAAGTTAGCATCGATTATATCGCAATCGCGATATTCTCAGTGGTGTTACTTGTATCAATCATCTTTAAAAAGATCAATCCAATTTATTTAATTGCTATCTCAGCTCTATTAGGATTAATTCTATATACCATATACTAAAAAAGGAAGTAAAACATATGTTTGACCGCTTAAAAATCATGGAAGAGCAATACAAGAAAATACAGGATAAACTTCAAAGTGGTATCACGGATATCAAAGAAATCACAAAACTGATGAAAGAATCCAAAGCTCTTGAAGAAACCGTTGACACCTATCAAAGATTTCAAACCGTTGAAGCAGAAATCA
>JAEYXZ010000057.1 GCA_023431045.1 Bacillota bacterium
GAGTATTAATGAGTTCTAGTACTCTTTCTGCAGATGCTTGAGCTTGTTGTAGTTGTGAAATAAAGTTAGTCATGACTAAGACTGGATCAAAGAATCCAATGGTTGAACGAATAAATAAGTATAAAACCCCAATATCAATGGCATCTTTAAGTGCAAAGTCAGTTCCGGTATACATCACGATAGAGACAATGATATAACACATCATTAAGAGTGCACTTGAGAACATGGATGACCAAGCGACTGCACGGATTGATGCCTTTTTCATTTGATTTGCAGTATCATCAAACTCATGTAGATTTGACTCTTCAATAACGAGACTCTTAGATGTTTTTGCACCATGGAATCCTTCATTGTATTTAGCGGTTAATTCAGAGTTATAAAATCTTGCTTGACGATGACGCATTAAGACTCTTTTTCTGAAGAACCAAGTAATTAAAAACATCAATGGAAGTGATGCAGTCACGATCAACGCAAGTTGCCAGTAATAGATATAGACAATAACAAGTGTCATAACCATTAGCAAGACTGACCAAACCATATCAACTAGGCCCCATGAAATGACATTAGATAGTTTTCTTGAGTCACTGGTCATTCTAGCCATGATCCAACCTTGTGGGGTTTTATCATAGTATGAAAATGGTAGTTTTTGTAACGTCTGGAATGCTTCTTTTCTAAGATGATAATTCACTTGGGCTTCAATAATTCCACCATGATGGATAAATCCAAACACAGCAACACCAAAGCCAATGACCATCAATAAACTTACAATCACATAGGGTATGTAATACGTAAAGTCATTCTCATTAATAAAATTAGTAATTGCAAACTGATTTAAAACTGTTGTTAAAGCATCAAGACTGGCTAACCCAACTGCAAAGACAATCATAAATATTAAGTTTTTCTTAGATTTCAAGATGACTGAAATCAATTTAACCCAAACAGAGACCGATATATTCTTGATGACTTCTTCTTCATTATAATGATCTTGCATCGGTTTCACCTTCTTTCATGAGGCTTAAAAATTCTTCTTCAAGTCTACCTTGAATACCCCATAATGATTTATATAAGCCTTCTTTGTGGCTTAATTCATGGTGATTACCAATTGCTTCAATAACACCATGATTTAAAACGATAATTTTATCAGCTTCTTTAGCTGTTGTAATACGGTGAGTAATAATAATGTTGGTACTGCGATATTCCTTTTCATGTAATGCTTTTCTAATCATCACATCAGTATGGTTGTCAACTGCTGATAAAGCATCATCAAAAACGAGAATTGGTTTCTCAGAAATTAAGACACGAGCAATTGCAACTCTTTGTTTTTGTCCACCGGATAAAGTTGTTCCACGTTCTCCAACTTTTGTTTCATAACCTTGTTGGAAAGTATGGATGTCTTTTGCAAGAGCTGCCGTTTCTGCTGCTTTTGTAACAGCATCAGGACTTGCTAAACGATTCGTAATTGAAATGTTTTCAAATACTGATTTAGAATATAAGAATGGATCTTGTAGAACCGCTCCGATTTCCTTACGAATATGTTTCTTTTTAATATCTCTTAGCTCAACACCATCAATTAAAATCGAACCTTCGTATTCATACATTCTCATTAATAAATTGATGATGGTTGATTTACCACTACCGGTTTTACCAATGAATGCTGCTGTTTCTCCAGGTTTAATTTCAAATGAAATATCTTTTAATAAGTATTCTTTATCATCGTCAAATTTAAAACTGACATGATCAAAAACAATATGACCTTTGATTTCAGGTTCTTGTGTACCATCAACTAAATACTCACTCTTTTGTTCAAAGATATGATCGATTCTTCCAATTGCAACCGTTGCTTTAGAAAAATCATTAATTAATCTTCCAAGTCCTCTAATTGGCCATACTAGTAAGCCTAGTAACATTAAGGCTGCAACGACCGAAGATCCATCCATGACACCATTTCTGACATATTCGATACAAAGAATTGTAATGACTGTATATTGTAATAATGAGATGAAATCCATTGATCCCCAATATGCTGCGACAACATTGGTTGCACGAATATTCGCATTGGTGTGATCTATGTTTTTAGCTTCCATTTTTTCAATTTCAAATGGTTCATTCGCAAATGCCTTAACAACTTTAGAAGCTGAAACATTTTCTTGAATGACTGTCATCATCTTTGATTCTTTTTCTTCGACACTGGTAAAGATCTTTTCGACCTTTAAGAAGTAGATGACAGATGAGACTGCATAGACAGGGATAATCGCTAAACAGATCCACATAATCGTCTGATTGATATATGCCATCTGATAGATTCCTGAAAGTAGAGTTGCAATTAAGCCTAAAAGTTCCATTGAACGGACAACCACAAAACTCGTGGTTGTTTCAACATCGGATGTGACACGTTGAATTAAGTCTCCACTATCGACGTTGTTATGATACTTATAACTTAAGTTTTGAATATGATCATATAGATTAACTCTTAAGTTTTTAGCGATACCTTCTTGGATTGATCCTTGTAGATATCCTTCAAAAAACATCAGTGTAAATCTAAATGCTTGATAAATGACGAGTGATAAGACAACATAAAGTGTCATGGTCATAATATCTGGACTAGACTCAAAAAAGTCTAATAAGAATGATGGAAAATTAACCGGTTGTAACTCTGAATACATACCTTGATGCAAGTATAAACTACGAATTAGATATTGAGTGAATAGTGGAACATACGAATAACTAAAACGATGAAATACGACCAAAAGCATGAGCAGAAGAAAACTCCAGAAATGTCCTTTAGTTAATTTAAATAGTGATTTTATTTTCATTTCTTCCTCCTCATGAAGTCGTTTTTGTAATAAAAAACGAAGGGTTTACATCCCCTTCGTCACAATTTATATGCAAGTGAAAACAGCATTAATCTGTAGAAATAGAAGGCGATGCAGATAAAAAACATTAGTTTTCATCATAGCCTTCTGGTAAACTTTAATTAAACCAAATCACCTATGATGAATGGATTGCCGCGTCTGATCTTTAACATAACAATATTTCCTCCTATTCATCAATTTTTGTTGTTGTCAAACATGAAATTTTACTTGAAACCAGTTATTATTTTAGCACTTAATCTTTATTTGTCAATGACTTTACGATATATAATGCGCTAGTTGTCTCATTTGTTGAAAGATGGTTTGTGAGAGTTGTGTCGCATCTTTATAAAAACCTTGTTCCTTAAAGAGCTCCATTCCTTCCTCATACCAAAACATTAAATCTTCAATATTATCTGCGAGTTCATGAACTTTTAAGACTTCTGATCGAATAAAACTTCCGGGTGTTTGATGTTTCTTTAAGTACTTTACTTTCAAATATTCAATGATTAATCCGTATTGAATGTCATTGGTTTTAAGTGGTATTTGTAAAAGTGAAATTAGTTCTTCTTTCATGTTTAGTTTATTAAGTGCTTTGATTGCAAGCATATAATTTCTCTTATGATAATGAATGTAACCATTTAAATGATTATAACAGTCCTGATAAGAGCCATGTTCATATTCATGTTTAGCAATTAGATAAGCGTGTTGTGCATCCGTAAAATGTGAGGTTTGTTGTAACGCACGATCAAAATCTTCTTTTTTGATGAACTGGGCCAAATAACATAAATATGAAAAACGAATTTGATGAACCAAATGATAATATTCATGGCTTAAACAAAGATCAATGAGTGATTGATAATGTGTCATTAAGTAAGGGTGATTATTCATCAATAAGGATACTTCTAGTTTCATCTTATCAATTAGTATCGCGAGCTTACTCTTTTTGTCATAAGGTTTGGTTAGGTTTAGACAATCAAATGCATCCTTAAGTCTTCCTTCATCGATGAATATCTTAGCAACCATATATAAGAACGTAGAAAGTTCTAAATCCGTAAAACATTTTAGATGCGTCACTAAGTCAAAATATAATGATTTTGCTTTATGATAATCATTTTCGATTAGTGTATGTCCAAAATTGAGTAGTTTACTTTTATAGTCAATATCAAAAGAGAATTGATCAGGTAAATTAAATGCGTCTTCATAAAAGAATGCATCAATCAATTTACTCATGAGTTCATCATGTGCTGTAGTTGGTGTTTCACCTAATGTGATTCCGTATCGACTTTCTAATCTAGAAAGAAATTTAACACTTGGTCTGATTTGGTTATTCTCAACCTTTGATAAATAAGATATACTACAAATATTTTCTGAACTTTCTTCTAAAGTTAAGTTCAGTTGCATTCTAAAATGCTTTAATCTACTGCCAATGGGAGTGTTGACAGATGGGACTGTTTTTCTTAGCATCACTTGATGTTTAAGAAATTGAAAATGTATGTACATGTCTTTTCCTCTCGTTTTTAATTATTGTAAAAAATTGAGAAGAAAAACGTCAAGCAAATTTTAACTAACACACATTAAAAAATAGTAAAAAAAAGACTATTGCTAGTCTTTTAATCTTTGATTAAAGAATGGACAAGTTGTTCTCATTTCACAAACTTCACAATTTGGTTTTTTAGCTTTACAATGATATCTGCCAAAGAAGATTAATTGATGATGCAATTTTTTCCATAAACTTTCGTCAAAAATCGAATTTAGTTTCTGTTCAACTTGATAAGCATTATCTATCTCACTTGCTAATCCTAAACGTTTACTGATTCGTTCGATGTGTGTATCAACTGCAAGTGCTGGGACATCAAAGGCATTTGATAATACCACGTTCGCAGTTTTTCTACCAACACCTGGTAATGCCTCCAAATCATTGCGGTTATTGGGGACTAATCCATGATGTTTATCAACTAAGATTTTTGATAGTTCAATGATATTCTTTGCTTTATTTTTATAAAGTCCAATCGTCTTAATGATTGATTCAACATCAGAAAGCTCTGCTTTAGAGAGATGACTGGCATCCGGATACTTCATAAATAAATTTGGTGTCACTTTATTCACAGCGATATCAGTGGTTTGAGCCGATAATACAACCGCAACCAATAATTCAAAATGATTACTAAAATCAAGTTCTGCTTTCGCATCAGGAAAAAGACGATTTAAATAGTCTACAAAAAACTCGGTATCAATCATTTGATTGCCTTAAATACTTTATCGATGATTTGATCAGCCTTATCATCAGGTTGACTATTTAACTTGAATTTTGATTGCATTAAGATTCGTTCTAAATATTTGAGTGAAAAACGTCCAGAGGATTCATGTTCTTCAATTTTGCTGATGATGAGTTCATGTGGATAGGTGTTTTCATCATACCAGCGACGTACAGATTCAAGTTCGTATGCGGATAGTGATTTTCCGATGCTTTGTTCTAACATCTTAATGGTTTGTGCGATTTTTGACTCATTAGCAACCTTCTTGTTTTCACTTAAATCACTCTCGTAAAGGTTTTTAATTTGATCGAATGTTCCTGATAAATCAAAGACTTCTTGTTCTTTATCGTTTTTTTGTTCAAGTGAGATGGTTACAAATCCTTTTTCAATCAATTTATCAATTGCAATCCCAATGCCATTTGAATCAATATCAACGCGTTTTGCGATGGCATTAATTGAAAAGGTACGTTTTTTATACATTGAAAAGAGAGCCAGTAAGACAACCAATTGATTACTTGATAGTTTTAGTCTTTTTTGTTCTTTTGTTAGTAAGGATTCAATGAGTAAAACATGATCTTCATATAATTTTTTAAGCATCTTTTTATACTTCCTTTATCACTTTTGAAAGAGCTTCTTTGGCAGCATTTTGTTGAGCGTCTTGTTTGGTTGATCCAATTCCAGTACCAAGTAAAATATCAGTTTCTAAATAAACTTCTGCCTTAAATTCTGGATGATTCGATGGTCCCCCAATTTTAACTGTATGATAAGTTAGTGTCCGACGATCAATTTGAACAAGTTCTTGTAGTTGTGATTTATAATCTTTTAATACTGTGACTTCATGAAGATATGGAATCATCGTTAATTTGGTTGATTCAACAGCAATATCAAGTCCCAAATCCAAATAGATTGCACCATAAATGGCTTCGAAAGCGTCTGCAATCATACTTCGATTTGGTCCTTTATTGGCTTCACCTTGACCAAGTCTCATATAAGAACTTAAATTAATCTTTTCTGCATAAATGAATAATGCTTCTTCTCTAACGATTTGAGCTCGTCGTTTAGTTAAGACCCCTGGAGCACCTTTTTCATGTTTAAACAAATAGTCACTGAGTGCTATTTGTAATACAGCATCTCCTAAGAATTCTAAGCGTTCATTATGTTCACATTGGTGCTCATTAGCATAAGATGAATGTGTGAGTGCTTGAACATAATACTGTAATTCTTTAGGCTTTATTCCAAGTGCATTAAATAATTTTTCCATTATGACTTTCCTAGTGCATTTTTAACTTTACCAATGACATCTTTTTCAACCATCATTTTAGCTTGTCTAATTCCATTTGAAAAGGCGTATGCTGATGACGATCCGTGTGCCTTAATAACGACTTTATCAAGTCCTGCAATTAATGCGCCACCAACCTCATCTTGTGAGAATGATTTTTTAAAGTTCTTTAATGCTTTTCTTAAAAAGAGACCAGCAGCAAGTTTGGAAAAGAATCCGCGTTTGATTTCACGCTTTAAAATTGCCCCTACAGCCTTTGCAGTACCTTCCATAGTTTTCATCACGATATTAGCTGTAAAGCCATCTGAGAGTAAAACATCAGCCTCTGAATCAAGAATTTCTTTTGGTTCAAGATTACCATAGAAGTGAATGGCAGGATGATCCTTTAATAATTGATAGGTTTGAACATCGATATCACGACCTTTACCCGGTTCGGTACCAATATTAATTAAACCAACTTTAGGTTCTTTAACATTAAATACTTCTCTTAAAGCAACACTTGCATAAACAGCAAAATCAACTAAGTGTTCCGGTTTAGCATCAATGTTACCACCCGCATCGAGTAAAAATGCAGGTTTACCTGAGATCGTTGGCACGATTGGTGCGATTGCAACACGGCTCATTTCTTTCATTGGTCTAATTAAAAAGTAACTTGCGAAAATGAGAACTTGGGTTGGTCCGGCTGAGACAACAGCATCTGATAATCCATCTTTAACATGTTGGATTGCCATAATCATTGATGCATCTTTCATCTTTAAAGTATCTCGTCCAACATTCTTTTCGCCCATGTCAAAAAACTTCGCTGCATGTACGACTTTTAATCTTGGATGTTCCTTTAAATATGGTGCCATTAATGCCGTGTCACCAAAGATGGTTGCTTCTATATTATCAAAACGATTAAGTGCTAATAAAGTACCTTCAACAATCTCTTTTGGAGCTAAGTCTCCACCCATCCCATCAATTGCTAATCTAATCATCATTTATACCTACCTTTATTCTTAATTCATTATAACATTCTTTATGAAATCCGCTTCTTTAAATATGGGTATGCTTCGATGTTCTTCGCGTAATACTTTGCATCATCCTTCATACTATGTATGATTTCCTGATCAACTGTTAAGTCAAGGAAGTTTAACTGAATTTTCCCGGTTTGGACAAAATCAGAGAATATCCCAGGACCTCTTAGTTTTAAATCATACTCTGATAGAACGAAACCATCATTAATATTTTCAAGTAAATTCAGACGTTCAACATCTTCTTTACCACTTAATAAGTAACAAGTTCCACCTAGTTTTCCACGACCGATTCGTCCTCTTAATTGGTGTAATTGAGATAATCCAAAATGCTCAGCTCCAAAGATGACCATTGTGGTTGCATTTTTGACATCAATACCCACTTCAATCATCGTTGTCGAAAGTAGAATTCCTTGTTTGTCACTGATAAATGCTTCCATGACTTTATTGACGTCATTTGGATTTAATTTACCATGGATGACAAAGATATGGGATGGATCAAGGGTTGCTTCGAGTAATCCTAAAACTGTCTCAATTGTATACTTCTTTTTCTTTGTAAGAATAGCTGGAACGATGATAAAAGTTTGTTCATATTTAGCTTGACGATCCTTAACAATTTCAAGCACTTTTAATTGATCTTTGTCACTTAGTAAAACTGTTTCAACAATTCTTCGTTCAGCCGGTTTCATATGAATTGATGAAACATCTAAATCACCAAAATAAGTCATAAATAAACTTCTTGGAATTGGTGTTGCAGTTAAGTAGAGTACATCAACCGCATGACCTTTATTGATTAATTGGTGTCTCACATCAACACCAAATTTATGTTGTTCATCAATGATAGCCATCCCAAGTTGATTAAATATCACATCATCACTTGCAAGTGAATGAGTCCCTATAATCATTTTTACCTGACCATTTTTAATGTTTTCTTTAACAGATTCTTTTTGATCCGTAGAACTTGTTAGCAATGTCGTTGGGACATCTTTAAAATATTGAGTGAAGTTTTCATAGTGTTGTTTTGCAAGAAGTTCAGTTGGTGCCATCATAGCAACCTGATAACCAGAACTAATCATTCCGAGTGCTGCAAGGAATGAAACCATAGTTTTTCCACTACCAACATCGCCTTGTAGTAATCGATACATCGTTTCATTCTTTTTAAAATCTTTATAGATATCATTGACCGCTTCTTGTTGATCAAGTGTCAGTTGAAATGGAAGTTCGTCAATTTTATGCTTAATATCTTTGATTTGATATGCTCTTGCATCACGCTTGGTTTTCGGATCCATCTTATAAAAATATTTTAATTGTTCGATGAATGCTTCTTCCATCTTAAATCGTCGAATCGCCTTCTCTAAGATTGGTAATGACTCAGGTTTATGTAATTCAAGTAATGCTCTTTTTCGACTGTATAGAAAATGTTTCTTCAATAGTTCGATTGGTAGTGTTTCATAGATGTCGACTTGATTATTGGTGATAATTTCATCAATAATTTTTGAAATATTAGCATCTGGAATTCCTTTAATTTTATATAGTGGTTTAATCTCACTTTGATCCACTTTTTTAGTTATAACAGATACATTCATTTCATTTTTTAATAAGTTGAATTGACCTTTAACCAAACAAAGATCACCTAATTCTATTTGCTTTTCGATATAATCACGACCAAAAATTACTAATCTGATTTGATGTCCATCAACGTCTAAAGTGGTTGATGTAATCGAGACTTTACGCTTAAAGGTGGTTGGTTTATCGATAATCTTACCAATCACAGTACTTACTTCATTGTGCTTTAAGTCTTCATACTTTGAAACATAGAAATTATCATAACCACGCGGATAATAAGAAATAAGGTCATAGGTATTCCACAGTCCTTCTTTTCTAAATATTTGGGTTAACTTATCTCCCACACCTTTGATTTCTTTTAAATCAACATTCATATGTTTCACCCTATCCATATTATACACTACGCCCCATAAAAAAAGCCCTATTCCTTATGGAATAAAGCTTTTTCAGTTTCTATGTGATTATTTTATTCTGCTGAATAAATAACTTCAAGATTTCTAAAGTAAACAGTGGTTAATACATCATCAGCTGGAACAAATGGAGATGGATTAGCACCTTGAGCATCTGTGTATGGAGGACGAATGGTTGTTAATGAACCAAACCAGAATTGTAATTCTTTGTTAAATTGGTCAGTTTCAAATTCATAGGTTAAAGTAATTTCAACCCAATCTGTTGTTAAATCAATATGTCTCCAGGCATCTTCAAGTCCTGCACCTTCAATTGCAACACGTAGTTTTCTTGCAGCATCAGCTTTAGCTTCAAATGTAATGGTATAAGTACCTGCAAAGAATTGAATCTTATTCATAACAAGTGCAGCTTGATAATCACCACCAGCAATTGCAGTAATATCAACTGCTAATTCACCAGCTTCATAAGTATAATCAAACCAATTTCCATCAACTTCTCGTAAATAGAATCCATCAAATGTATTATCCCAGTTTTGTGGATTACCAAAGATTTCAAATGATTGTGGACGGTTCCAAGGTTCAGCAACGGTAATCGTATAAGTTGCTTCTGAACTTAATTCATCAGAATCTTCTACTTCAAGATCAAAGACGTAAACACCGACTGCAGGGTCTGCAGGATCAAATGTTTCTGGTCCAGAACTTTGAGTCCAAGTCACATCTGCCCAAACAATAGTATCTTTGTCATCAGCAATTGACACACCAGTACCAAATGTAAATGGTTGTCCAGCTTTGATAACCTGATTTGTTACAGAGAATGTTGGAGCTTGAGGTTCTAGTTCAGGTCCTGGGACTAATTTAATGTTATCGATGTAAATCTTAGTTTCAACAACTCTAAATTCAGCAGGGACACCGGTACTTTCTGCAAAATTACCAAATGCAAATTGTAATTGAGCACCAGTAACATCATTTCTAACATAGAAATCCTTAGAAATAGTTACCCAATCGGTTGTAATCGCTGTGAAGTTATTTTCTCCAAATGCTTTACCAGTTGCACCATCGCCGCCGATAACTGCAGGAGTTCCGCCTTGAATTTGATAATTCATATATCTAGCATCATCAGCCTTAACATCAAATTCTAAGGTATATGATGTGAATGCTTCTAGGTTAGTTGCATTCCATTGTAATTGAACTGCCCACCATTGAGTATCTGCTGCAGGTAATTCAGTAATATCGATTTCTAATACACCACCTACAACAGTATATACTGCATTATAACCAGTGGATTGGTCAAACCAGGTGACATAACCATCAAGACCATCAGCAAAATCGCCATTAATGAGGTTTCCCATCACAGGAGCAACAACGGTTACAACACGAACTTTAACTGCTTCATTTCCTGCTTCATCCTCTACGGTATAAGTTAGTTCGTAAGTACCAGCTACTTCTGTATTCACGGTACCTGTGACATTTGCTGCAGTTAATGTGATTGGTCCATCAACATCATCTGTTGCAGTAACGCCTGTCAGTGGATTAAATGTATCTCCGACATTGATTGTTATATCATTAGCTCCAGCGATAACAGGTTTAACTGTATCTTCTTCAGCTGGAGGTGTTGGTTGACATGCAATCAACATAAATCCTAACAATCCTACAAATATGAAAGTTAATAATTTTTTCATCCTTCACTTTTCTCCTTTTTTTATTTTTTAAAATGATTTGGATAAACTTAATTTAGTACAACTCTCGAACGTTTTTTTATCTATTGAAACGTTTCGATAACTGCATACATATTATATATGAAAACGTTTACTTTTTCAAGCAATATTACTCAAAATAATTATTTCACCTTACATTTTTATATCTTCAAATCCCAAAATAGTTAGTCCAGCGTATATGTGATAGTTTTTCATCACATTTTCCCAAACGAAACCGTTCTTGTAGTTAGAAATCATCAACAAAGTAATCCCTTTATCAATACCAATATAGTCTGGTGCAATCCAAGGAGTCTTTGATGCAAGTGATGGATAAGCATTCACATCATAAGGTCCCATATTATAAGCATCCTTGAAACCATAAGTGTCCCAAAGACCTTCAATGCTAAAGAAATGTTTTGACGCATCGGCTGATTTTTTCGGTAGATAATTAATCGATGCAAGCGCTCCATATGGAGCAATTGTTCCATTATGTGTCACATTTTTAGCCGGTCTTGCACCATAAGCATTATATTCACCAGGTCCATCTGATGCGGTAATTCCCCAAGCATTTTCACCATAGGTTTTAAAGACATCTTTGTAATCTTGGGTATATGCATAATTTGCTTTTGCAGCAAGTGTTGCATTATCAAACCAATTGATTCCATTCGGATCATCCATTTCTCTAAAATCGATAAATGCGTGTGAGAATTGATGTTGGAATAAAGAACCATTATAAGCATAATAGAATGGTTCGACTGAATTTTCAGGATATTTTGTAGATTGATAACCACCGTAATATTGACTCATTTCGACAGCCATCACTGTTTCATATAAAGATTCATCGGTCGAATGGGTAAGTGAACCAGCAGCTAAAACATAAAGTATTAATTGTTCAGCCATATGATCCCACGCTCCACTAAAACCACTTTGGTCAGAATAACCCATATAAAACATGTTTCTAGATGGATTAATATACCAATTCCAATCAATTTCATCATACATTTCTTGGAATTTATCTGCAACCGTACCACCAAAATACTCGCTTGCAACAATAGCTCCCATCACTAAGAGTCCAGTATCAATTATTGATACTTCGGAATTGGGCGATGGAACACCTGTTACGATATTATAAAAATGATAATAAAATCCGTTTTTTCTTTGAATTTCTAAAAGTGTATCCATCGTTTGATTGGCACGATTAAAACCTTCTTCTTCAGTAATCCATTCTTCATCTACACCAATTGCATATGCTGCAAGTGCAAACCCTGTTGCAGCAATTGATGATAAAGAAGGCGCATTTGGATAGCGGTCTCTTGCTAAGCCATAGCCAACTTGTTCTTCATTAT
>JAEYXZ010000071.1 GCA_023431045.1 Bacillota bacterium
CCAGTAGTGTTATCATTAATCCAAATATTTTCTTCATAAATAACTCCAATTCATTAACAATCTTTGTTATTATACATCAAATTCGTTGAAACGAACCATTCACAGAATCTAACTATCGGTTTTTTTATTGCTTATTTCAATCACCCTTTTATTAAATTAACAGAAAATTAACTTAATAAATAGCCATCGTATCATACATTTTTATAAAATGTAGTAAAATAAGATTGTACTAATAGGAGGAATAAAAATGAAGAAATTATTGATGCTCATGTTTATGGTTGCGGTTGCAACAATGATTGTTGCGTGTGATCCAACTTCCGGTGACTCTGTCATTCCGGATGAATATCAGGATTATTTCGAAGAGCCACAAGGTGAACAAGTCAATCTATCATTAGAAGAATTGTTAACCATGGTCGCTAATGCTGGCGTTGAAACGATGTCAGATACCGAATACCCAATTATGAAGTTTTCAACCGCAGGTTTGGTTCAAGTTGTTGTAAACACCAAACAAACTGAATTTTCAGTTGCATCAAACAATAGCATTTTCTTTGAATTTGCTCAAGCAACTCATGTTCAATTAGCTGCTTTCACTGATGATGTTAAAGTTCATGCACAAATCTCTAAGTTTGATTTAAATATTGATTCAGATGAAATGTTCTCAGACATGAGTGGAGAAGGTAATATCGATTTTGATTTCACTGGTGGTTTATATGTCAGTGAAGGATATGGATATTATAATGTAAACTTATCAGGAGATATGTTTGGTACGCCTACTGACCTTCAAGTCGCTGAAAAAATCTCAACTCCGATTCCACACGAACCAATCGACATGACTGATATTACTGGTGAACCAGTCGTTATTCCAGATTTTGACTTTGATCCCGAATCCATTGAAGCAATATTGGTTGATGAATTCGTTGGCCAAATTGATGCTTATGAAAACGATGGCGATTACATCATTGATGTCATCTTTAACAAAGCATTTATTGTCCAAATGGTCACTGATATGTTTAACGAGTATTTAGGAGAAATTGATCCTGAAGATCCAATGGCAGGTAGTATTCCTGAACTTGCTGATGTGCTTGCAGTCATTAACACAGTGGTAAAAGATTTTACTTTCAGACTACGATTTGAAATTACTGATGGTAAAATGTCAAAGATGGCAATTTATGTTGATTTAGATATCGACTTTGTTGCATCTGAAGTTGAAGATATTATCGACACAATTAGTGAGATTCCAGTGAGTCGTTTCAAATTACTTGTTGAAGACTTCTTCGTTGCTGTTGAATATGTCGACACATTCCCAGCATTCCCTGATTTCACAAACTATGTTGAAGTTGAAGAACCAAGTATTCTTGAGTATCTACCATTCCCTGGTAGCTCTGAACCTGAAGTCGAATAAATTTAACAAAAAATAAAAGCTTTGCATTTGATTTTGCAAAGCTTTTTTTATTTTATATCCAATCTCCGTTAAAAATTGAGTTCTTAACGATGACATAATCAACTTTACGGATAGCTTCTAAATCCTTACCTCCAGCATATGAAATCGATGATTGAAGATCTTCTTTCATTTCTTTTAATGTATCAGCTAGATGTCCTTTATAAGGAATTAAAATCTTTTTACCTTCAACATTGATTCGATCCCCCTTTTGATATTCAGACGCAGAACCAAAGTATTCTTTCATCGTTTGGTTCTCAATGGTGACAGTTTTACCAGGTGATTCTTCATGGCCAGCAAAAAGGAAACCCATCATGACCATTGTTGCACCAAATCGGATGGATTTAGCGATATCCCCATGAGTTCTAATTCCACCATCAGCAATCATTGGTTTTCTTGCCGCTTTAGCACAACGTGACAATGCAGCAAGTTGCCATCCACCCGTACCAAATCCAGTTTTTACTTTAGTGATACATACCTTACCAGGACCAACCCCAATTTTTGTTGCATCAGCACCAGCATTTTCAAGTTCTCGAACACCTTCCGGTGTTGCAACATTACCAGCGATCACAAATGACTCCGGTAGATACTTTTTAATATGTTGAATCATCTCTATAACTGCATCACTATGTCCATGTGCGATATCAATGGTGATATAGTCAGGGACTAAATGAAGTTTTGCAAGTTCAAAGATAAAATCATATTCTTTTGGTTTAACTCCAACTGAGATCGATGTGAATAATTTTTTACTTTGCATTTTTTGAATGAAAGGAATACGACCTTCTTCATTAAAACGATGCATGATGTAAAAATAACCATTCGATGCGAGCCATTCTGCTAATTGATCATCGATGATTGTTGCCATATTTGCTGGAACAACCGGTAATTTGAATCGGAACTTTCCAAATTCGACAGAGGTATCACACTCACTTCGTGATTTTACGATACATTTAGAGGGTATTAATTGGATGTCTTCATAATCAAATACTTGCATAATTGTTCTCCCTTATTTTTAGTTACATCAAACATAAATCATCATAACATAAATTAAGTCCATTTAAACGATAGATGAATAACTTTCTTTATTCCGTAAATTCAATTAGTGCATGAATCCTTTGTTCAGAATCAGAGAATTTAATCAAATATCCCAATGGAAGTTCATAAAGATTCAAATAGATGATTTCCCCTTTAGAATAAGGGAAACGATATTCACACGAAATCGATGTAAAGTGATACTTGTCAGGTAATAAATTAACAGCGAAATCAACATAATAAGCATTATTTAAATGCTGGTAATAATCAATAAAGGATGGTTGAACCTCAATTTTTATAGTTTCACCAATCGGATAACTTTCATCAAGTTTAATTTTCCTACCAACGTATGTCATCTCATAGGGCACGTCATTAACAATTGAATCAAGTGCCTCCTTTGATAATCGATAAGGTTTCATCCCATCAAGTTTAATAAAAGACCCTACACAATAGCTTTCTATTATAGGCACTTGTTTATGATCAAAAATCACAGTATTACGATATCCGTAAAATGGTGTGGTATTATAGGGATTTGTTATAATTTCTAGTTCTTCTTTAAAGCTTGGTAATCGATTGATTTTAATATGTCTAAAATTGAGTACAATTGCAAACCCTTCATCACGACTTTCCATACTTAGTTTATCGAGATGATCAATATGAAGACCCTCTACATCTTGAATCATATTTACTAAATCAAAAGTTCTTAAAACATACTCACGACCAATTTCACTCGTTTGGACCACACGTTTGATTTTATACATGATTCACCTCACAAAACAATTATAGTTAAAAATGAAGATAGATTCAAATGTTTTCAACAAATAAAGTTGAAATATGCTATCATAAAATAGGAATGGAGTTGACGACTTGAGACTGTTATTAAGATTAATCTTAAATCGATACGTATTATCATTATTAATATTACTTGTTCTACTTTTTGATTTTAAGGTTATTTCACTCTATCAATCTGAGTTTTCAATCATCACATTTGATGAACCACCGATTGTTGAACCATATGCATATTATGAACTCCCTTTAGAAATGATCGGGATTCAATGGATTGAGGTTAGAATTGATCAAGGGTTTATTTACCATATCCCAGTTGAAGTCACCCTCGTAGAGGAAGCACTCATTTCTAATCCAGTCATTTCACCACTTTATTATTTAATCGCCTTACTTGTTGCATGGTTCTTCCCCTTTAAGTGGTTCATTAATTTAGGAAAACCAAATAAGAAAAAACAACTCAAACAAGAGAAAAAGATGGCACGTACATAGTATCTATGTCGTGCTTTGTTTATGTGAATTATTGTAACGAAAATATTCGTAATTCGAAACAATTATAGAATATCATGCAAAGCATAATTGATTGTGTTATATTGTTAAAGGATAACCAAAAATTTCATTTATAGAAGGAGAATTATATGAAAAAACTATTATTATCCGCTGTATTATTAGTTTCTGCACTACTTCTTATGAGTTGTACAGAACCAAAAGCTGCAACCTTTGGTGAAGCTTATGGCCCTGGACATCACGCAGTTGCTTATGCATCGATTAAAACCGATGGTACCGGAAACATTTCAGAAGCAATATTCGAAGAATATCGTTTACCTGAAGCTTGGGCAGTCATCACCGGAGTTGATGCTGAAGTCGAAGGCTTAGTGACATTAGTTGGTAGCGTCTATTTCGCACAATATGTGTCCATTGATGGTGAAATATTCACCTTAAACATTGTTGAAGAAGCTGCAATTTACTTAAATAGCGCGGATCAAGATGTCTTAACTTGGGTAGAAAATCCAGTTAATGCAAAACGTTATATTGATGCATGCCTTGAAGGTGATGCATTCGTATCAAACAGTGAAGGTGTTAAATCTGAAACTTATGATCAAGAACACAAGTGGACTAAGATCGAAGCTGGTTACTGGCCTGCAAATGCAACAACATTAGGTTATGCAGCAAACATCAATCACTTAATCGCTTCAGTTGAAGGACGTACCCTTTCAGAAGATGATGCAGTTGTTCGTGGTGATAATAAGA
>JAEYXZ010000092.1 GCA_023431045.1 Bacillota bacterium
TTCTGATTTTTCAAAAAACATAATCGATCCGATAAAGACAATGCTCATCATGGTTGCATCAATCATGATAATCATTGGTAACATTTGTTCTAGGATATTCATATCATCAATAAAATATAATACCAACCCCCAAACAAGTGCAACTAAAAAAGAGACTAACGTGACACGGTATTTGTTTAATCTACTTAATTCACCTTTAATTAGAAACAACATTTTAGGACTCATGATTTAATCCAACTCCTGTTACTTGAATGAAAATATCTTCAAGTGTGGTTTCTCCACTATGAATGGTTTCGATTTCTTTATTTTGAATTAATTGAAGAAAGGTTTGATTTTGACCAATCGTATCCATTGAAAATGTTTGACTGCTTGTTGCTCCGTTTTCACGATATTCGACCTTAATGGTTCGTTGACCATATTTAATTTTTAAATTTCTCGGTGAATCTATTTCTTTTATTTCACCATCCACGATAAAAGCTACTCGGTCACATAGTTGGTCAATATCGGCCATAATATGAGATGTAATAAAAACCGTACCACCGTTTTGTTTAAATGTCTTTATTAAGTTCTTTAGAATCATTGCGTTTGCAGGATCTAATCCATTTGTTGGTTCATCTAGAAACAACATTTCAGGATCATTTAACATCGCTCTCACGAAATTAAGTCTAATTTTCATACCTTTAGAGTATTCTGAGACTAATTTATTGCGGTCTTCCCATAGTCCGACTTTCTTCATTAAATTCTCAACATCGATGTTCTTCTTGTATAGTTTCTTAAAGAATTCAATATTTTCCATTGCTGTTAATTTTGAGAAATGAATTGGCATTTCAAATGAAACACCAATATTTTCAAAAAAGCTTTGGTCTAATTCTTGTAGCGACTTACCATCATAATATATGGCACCTTCAAAACGATCTAACAACTTAATAAGTATTTTCTGGGTTGTGCTTTTTCCAGCTCCAGAAGGTCCTAAAAATCCAAAGATCTCACCTTTTTTGATTTCAAATGAAATACCCTTAATCGTTGGTGAATCATTTTTGGGGTATGTGAACTTTAAATCTTTTACACTAAACATGATTTAATATTCCTTTCTTAAGAATGTCAAACATCTCTTCTAATTTTTGCTCCCAAATACTTTCATCATATCTTTCATAGATAAAACTATCTAATGAAATTCGTGATGTCATCTCATTAATCAATTCTGATAGCATTTTTGAATTTATTGTTTCACGGATGATTCCTAATTTCTGATCTTGTTCAATCCACATTTTATATGTTTCTGATACTTTATTTTGCCATCCACCTTTGATGAGTAAATCTTTGTAGTATTGACTTTCATACATCTTTTTAGCAACTTCAACTAAATCTGGGAAAGTTTTCTTAAAAAATAATCCTTGCTTAAATAAGTTTTCAATTCTTTCAAAGAAAGTCATCGTCTCATTTGTAAATATATCTTTAAAATAATCATTCTTAATTTCAGCAATATATTTAAAATAATATAGATAAAGATCTTCTTTATCCTCAAAATACTGATAAAACGAACCTCGTGGAATACCAGCATCTCTTACAATGTTTGCAATCGATAGATGTTCAAATGTATGAATCGAAAGTTCTTTAGTCATTGCATCCATGAGCTTCTTTTTCTTCAACGGTTTTAGTTTAATAAAGGTTTCTTTAGGCATTTTTGCTCCTAATTGTGACACACGTGTCATATTTATCATATAGATGTTTTTCGTTTTTGTCAATTAATATGTTATGGAAATTAACGCTCGATGCCACTTTAACAATATAAAAGGTCAATCGCGCATTCGATTGACCTTAATATTTTAAATAAATGAGTCATGAAACTTCTAAAAACTTATCATAAAATCTATTTAATTAAGACATATGTATTCATGTCTTATTGTTTACGATTTTATATTGGCCACGCATATATCAAAGCAATAATAACACCAACACCTAGAGCAAAATAGTAAATCCATGTCTTTCCTCTTCTATTGATGATCCAAATAATTATACCGCTAATCAAGACAACTAGAGTAAGAGCTAACCACATGTTTGTATTCAAGTATAGGATTAGTGCGATCATGAAAACAGCTACTCCTGCAAGTAAAATGATGCTCTTTAATATCTCATGAAGT
Source organism: Bacillota bacterium (assembly GCA_023431045.1). Taxonomy (GTDB): domain Bacteria; phylum Bacillota_I; class Bacilli_A; order Acholeplasmatales; family Acholeplasmataceae; genus Acholeplasma. The sequence continues at coordinate 2,142 of JAEYXZ010000092.1, forward strand.
TTTGATGTCAACAAAACAAGTGTCAAGATACTTGCAAGTAATGTTGAGATGCTTCTCAAATGGTCTTGTGGGAGGTCTTGTGGGTTTTCTTGATATATAGTTGATTCTAAAAGAAGCGTCAACCCAAGATATATGAGCCAAAAAAGAGCAACCAAGGTTAAACCACCAACAAGAATGATTAAAGCCTTTATGAATATTTGTAGTACTTTATTCATATATCTCACCACGTCTCTATACTTCTATTATATTCTTGTTTAATTATATTTCAATCGATGCAGTGTACAACTATCTTACAGTGCTGTTGGTTATCCCTATGCTAATGCAGTTATGGAATCATTTTTCTCCCACTTTAAGAGAGAAGCTGTCTATCCAAACTATCCGTTCTCAACCGATCAAGCTTACAAATCAAAAACTAAAGAGTATATGAATTACTATAATAAGATAAGGTTGTATTCAGCTATTGGTATGATTCCACCCAACTTAAAAGAAGGATTATATAAAAAAAACTAACACATAAAATATCATGTGTCAGCTTTGATTTTTACAATATGGTGGAGAAGAGGGGATTTGAACCCCTGTACATGACTCTTCTAACAATACGCTCTACATGTTTAGTTAATCTGATGGTTTAATATGAACTTAGTAGATTAACAAAATTAGTTCATACGAGACTTATATGGTTCATTCATAAACTAAGTCAAATTTACGAGTATAACTCACTGACTGAGCCTTACTTAAAACGTGAGTAATTTTAAGGTTGGCAACGCTGGTTTATTAAGCAGCGTAAGAAAAAGTTTGATTTCCGGTTATTATAACCTCGCGTTTTTAACTGCGCTACCAGTACATGCACATAGAGTCTTCATAGCCATGGCGAATCCAAAAACATCCCCATACACCTTATTATAACATAATAAAAAGAGGAAATATATCCTCTTTTACTGTAATTTCCCCTTCATCATAGGTAATTGTTTTAGAGTGAAATAGATTGGTGTTCCAATCATTACAGCTAGTAATGCTTCAATTAATCCATTAAATGCGGTGGTTGAATAAATAAATGCGACTGCATCTCCAAAAGTTGCAAATAAGGAACTAAATGCGAATGGAATCATAAAACCTAATACAAGCACAGTATGTGCTAGTGTTGCAAGAACAAAACTTGATGGAACAACGATATCAGAGTATTCCTTTTTGGTTGCAAGTATAAAGTAACCAGATAAAAATCCTGCAATCAATACGAGTGTAATTGGAGTGATCACTTGATTGATTAGGTTTTGATCTGCACCTGATGAATCTGCAATTGCAATTCCGCCATAGAACATTGCAAACGAAGTAATTAAAGCGACGACACCAAAGATGATATAGTTACCAAATTTAAGCTTTCCTAACATCTTAAGTCCGGTAAAGATTCCCCAAGCACTAAGTCCAAATAATACCCTTGGTAATACTGATATTAAAGGATTTTGAAACGCTAAATCCGTTGGATTTGCTGCATAAATAAATGCTGCAATGAGCGATGAAATACCAAAAAATAGTCCTAAAGTCCATCCAAACTTAGGTTTTAAAATAAAAATTCCAATCAATGTCGGAATATGCACTAGTGTGAGTGAAATTCCAGGTGCCAAGGTGATAAACCCAATTTGGGGGACTAATCCCATGAGGAATATGATGGCAGCAAATACACTGGTTAGAACGATGTCAAATACTTCTGTTTTTTTCATTTATTTCTCCTTTTTAGGCCTCTAAAGGTCCCGTAAGCACTAATATTATATCGCAATTTCGTTTTTTGTAGCATTATTTAGCATATTTTTTTGTAATCATTCTACAATAAAAGTGAGTTAAAAATTAAAGGAGATAAAAATGAAATACAAGAGACTTGCTTGGGAACTTTTAAGATCCCGTTATTGGACTGTGTTCGTTGTAACACTCATTGTTGTACTTATCATGGGTGCAGGACCTGTTGGATTTATACTAGGTGGACCCGCTTTGGTTGGGTACTACGCTTACTTAAAGAAGATCACCATGTCACAAGCGGATGGAAATCATTATCATGATGTTGTCACTGTTGCGACATCCAATCGTTTTGTCGATTATATGCTTACTCATATATTGAAGATGATTTTTACTGCATTATGGACAATGCTATTCTTCATTCCTGGAATCATTAAAGCACTTGCATATAGCCTATCAGAAAGACTACTACTTGAAGATCCTAATCTTTCTGCAGTTGATGCAATTACTAAATCAAGAGAAATCATGAATGGACATAAAATGGAATTCTTCTTGCTCATTTTGAGTTTTCTAGGTTGGTTTATTCTAGGAGCCTTAGCATTTGGAGTTGGTATTCTCTTTGTTATGCCATACTTTTATATGTCAGTTGTTGCATATCAAGATGAACTCATTAAAGGTGCTAATCTAAATCTGCATACCAATTAATTAAAAGGTCTACTCGGCGAGTAGATCTTTTTCTTTTTTCTTTAAAATTTAATGCTGCCGTGATTATGCTTCGATTGCAAAATTTATATTTTGTTTTTAAAGTACACATGTTAATTCAAATAATTCAAACTTAATTTAACCAATGAATCATTCATTAATATGTCAAAATCATGAGCAAGTGATCGAAACAAGCATTTCACATAACTCTATTCTAGTTTTTTTTGATGATAGTCATCCACCAAAGAAATGATTTGTGAATTTAGATTAGAAACGAATAATCATGTACTTTTTTGACCGATAAAATAATCATATAATTTTTATTTTCACTGTCTAAATAAGGTTTTAAGTATTCTGAAAAAAACTTTATTAAAAGCCCTTTATTAAGGCGTTTAATCGTGTTTTGAAAGTTCATATCAATTTTTAGTTGATTTTGAAGGAAATTATTCGTTTTTAAGCCCTTTCATAACATGAATTATACCTATAAGGTGCGATTTTACATCTTTTTTAAGTAATTCTTTGATATTGTGTTATTTTTATGTTACAATTCTAATGTGTAATTATGTATAAAGAACAAAAATTGGATATAGAAGGTAGAATAACTATGGAAATGTTTAAAAAGTATATCCCACACATCTCATTAGGGGTTGGGGTGTTCGTTGTATTATGCCTGTTCTTGGAATCAGTTACAATTACTGTTGGATCTAACAATCCTGTTTCTATTTGGGGTTTATCAGCAGCTTTTGGTTCTTCTGGAACTTATGAATTCGGCTTTAATTATGCATTAACGCTTGCATATCTCTTACCACTGGTAGCTGGATTGTTGCACTTCTTCACAACCAAACTATCACATGCTAAGATTTATCAATACGCATCCATTGGATTATTCTTATTGTCAGCAGTACTATTCTTCTCAGTACCTGCTCTATTTGAATCAATCACTGGAAACTTCAGTGATGGAACCATATGGCCAACAAGTAGTTATGCAGCTAATTATGGATTCGGATCCATTTTCGCAGGTGTATTCTTAACCATTACAGCGATTGCATCATTATATAGTACATTCATTATCGAATAAAAAAGCTCAAAATTAATTGAGCTTTTTTTCTACCATAATTTCAATTCTTTTGAGACTGTAATATAATAGTTGACACCGTTAACAAGAATTTTTTCATCAAAATTAAAGTAACATGAATGTAGGGGATGAATCCATCCCTTTTCTTCATTTCTACAACCAATAAATGAAAATATACCTGGAATTTCTTGTTGGTAAAAAGCGAAATCCTCTGAAAACATGTATGGTTTCAAATCGACCACAATATTTGTGTCTAATGCGTTTTTAACCATATGATATAGCTTTGAATCATTAATTACTGGTGGATAATAATCAGTAACACCACCTGTGATTTCAACGCCATATGACAATTCAACACCACGAACAATTTCACTCATTCTGTTCTTCAAAGTTTGATAAACTTCATCTGAGAATGCTCTAATGGTTCCTGTGATTTCAACGTGATTTGCAATAATATTCCTAGCTTCTCCACCATTAATTGTCCCAACCGTAATCACTGCCGGTTCGAGTGGGTCAATATATCTTGAAATAATCTGATGGAACTGACTAACAAGTGATGAAGATGCAAGAATGGCATCTTTACCCATATGGGGTTGAGCACCATGGGATGAAACGCCTTTAATTATATAGTCGAATTCACCATTTTTTGCGAGCATCGGACCTTCTTTTAACCCAATCAACCCTTCATTTATACCAGGAAAGACATGTAAACCAAAGATTTTCTTAACATTAAATTGTTTTAGGATACCTTCATCAATAATTACCTTTGCTCCACCAGGACCCTCCTCTGCAGGTTGAAAGATAAAAACGATGGTTTGATTTGGTGTTTCTTGCTGACTGACGTATTCAGCAAATCCAAGTAACATTGCTGTATGTCCATCATGGCCACATGCGTGCATTTTACCTTCATATTTTGATTGAAATGGAACATTTGTTTCTTCATGAACTGGTAGTGCATCCATATCAGCTCTAAATGCGATTGCTTCTTTACTCAAACCTTCTTTGACTGCAACAAGCCCTGTTTTAGCAACCGTTAAAGGTTGATAACCAAAAGAAATCAATAATTTCTTGACATACTCATGGGTCTGATATAAATCAAATCCTAATTCAGGAATTTGATGAAGATCTCGTCGATATTGGGTTAGTTTTTCTAACAATGTCATAAACTTAACCTACTTTCTTAAATCACTTAATATCTTCGTTTTTTCTATCGTCTTATCATCTTTATACTTGATAATTTTTGCAGGCATTCCAGCAACTACTGCCATACTTGGTACATCCTCTGTCACAACAGCACCTGCTGCAACGACTGCACCTTTACCAATATGAACACCTTCTAGAACAACAGCATTTGCACCAACTAAAACATCATCTTCAATAACAACAGGGGTTGCCGATGGTGGTTCTAGAACCCCAGCGATAACAGCACCAGCACCGATATGACAATTAGCACCAATATTGACTCTCGCACCAATTACTGCATTCATGTCAATCATCGTTTTGGGACCAATCGATGCACCAATATTAATGATTGCCCCCATCATAATGACAGCTTGATCCCCAATCGATACATATTCTCTAATCCATACTCCTGGTTCAATTCTAGCATTAACCCTTGTAATATCAAGTAAAGGAACAGCGGATAATCTACGATCGACTTCTAAAACATAATCTTTAATCGCCTCTTTATGGTTATCTAAAATAGGTCTAATATCATCTAAATCAGCAAATACAACACCTTGATGATCATCACCAAAGAATTTCACAAGACTAAAGTCGATTGAAGAAAGATTGCCTTTCAAGTATAGTTTAACAGGTGTTTTCTTTTTAGCGTTCTTAATGAACTTAGCAATTTCGTAAGGATCATTTAAAAAATCATTCATGATTTCCTCCTAGTAAGTCATCCATTCCATAGATTCCTTTAGATTTTTTTACAATATATTCTGCTGCTTTTAAAGCACCAACAGCAAACACTTTTTTATCATGAGCTGTATGTGATAAACGAATAGTTTCCTCCATACTAGAAAATATAACCTCATGCTCACCAACATAATTACCCATTCTTAAGCTATGAATATGAATCCCTTTAGTACTAGACTCACCTTTAATGATTGGTTTCTTGACAGTCAATTGATGATTGATTGTATCTGCTAAATTAAGTGCAGTTCCTGAAGGAGCATCCTTTTTAAAATGATGATGGGTTTCAACAATTTCAATATCATAATCTTTTTCAAGTGGACGGACGATTTGTTTTAAAGCTTGGTTTAGTAGATAAATACCTATCGAATAATTTGCAGAATAAAAAATTGGTACTGAATGGCTTGCTTCATCAATCATTTTTAACTCATCGTTAGAGTAACCAGTTGTTGCTATGACCAAAGCTACTTTTCTCTTTTGAGCAAAAGACAATATATCTTTTAACGCTGATGGATGCGAAAAATCGATTAAAACATCTGCATCTGGTAGATTATCAAGATTAGATGTTACACCTTGTGATGCATCATGGTCATAACCACCAACCAAATTAAAGTTCACATTCGATTCGATGGTTTGTTTTAGGATTTGTCCCATCTTTCCTTGAATACCTGAAATAATAACGTTTATCATGACTTCACCAAATGATATTGATTGAGAACATTGATCAATTCTTTTTCATGCTTCTTTTCAAGTTTTACAAGTGGTAATCTTGGTTTTCCGACTGGATATCCCATAGCCTCAAGTGCTCTTTTAACTGGTACTGGGTTGGTTTCAATAAACATTGCTTGATGTAATGGTAAATAATGAGAAATCGAGTTTTCGATGTTTATACCGTCGAAGTAATCTTTTATTTGTTGTTGAATCACGCCTGGAATAATGTTTGCAGAAACAGAAATGATTCCTTTTCCACCTAATCTTAAAACATCTAAGAGTTGATCATCATTTCCTGAGAAAATGACATAGTCTTTAGGGACTATTTCTATAATTCTTTTAATTTGATTCAAGTCTCCTGAAGCTTCTTTATTACCATAAATATTCTTTATCTTTGATAGTTCAAGATTGGTTTCAGGAGTCATGTTAACCCCTGTTCGACCAGGAACATTATAAACAATAATCGGTAAATCAACTGATTTTGCGACAGCTTTATAATGCGCAATAAGTCCTTTTTGAGTTGGTTTATTATAATAAGGTGTAACCACGAGTAATCCATCAGCTCCAGCATTTTTTGCATACTTTGAGAAACTAATCGTTTGTCTCGTATCATTACTTCCAGTTCCAACGACAACTGGAATTCGATGATTAATATATGGGATAACAAAATCGATAATTTGTTTCTTCTCATTAATACTTAGTGTTGCAGCCTCTGCAGTTGAACCAAGAATGACTAAGAAATCTGTTTTCTCTTTTAAGTGAAAATCAAGTAATGATTGTAAAACATCATAATTCACTTTCTTACCTGTAAACGGAGTGACAAGTGCAACCCCAGAACCTTTGAATGTCATTTTAGAATCTCCTTTATGATATATTGAGCAATTTGAACTGCATTTGATGCAGCACCTTTTCGAACATTATCAGCAACACTCCAAAGTAATACTTGATTGTCATGATAAAGATTTTTTCTTAATCGACCAATCAATACCTTATCTTGACCCACTGAATCAATTGGCGTTGGATAGCTTTGTTCGCTATATAGTTTAATTTGTGGATGATTCATCAGTGCATTTTGTAATAAAGTTAGGTCAATCGTCTTCATCGTTTCAACACTCATTACAACACTATGACCAACAAAAACTGGTACTCTCACACATGTTGCTTCGACTTCAATTGATTTTCCTAATATTTTATTCGTTTCATTGACCATCTTCATTTCTTCTTTGGTAAATCCATTATCCAGGAAACTATCAATTTGTGGAATAACGTTATGGCTGATGGGTCTAGGATAGAATAATGGTTCTAAACCCTCACTTCCACGTTTCAAATCATCAATACCTGCTTGACCAGAACCCGATACTGCTTGGTAAGAAGTGTATGAAACTCGTTTAACCCCAAAGAGATCATCAATGACTTTGAGTGGAACGACACTTTGAATGGTTGAACAGTTTGGATTTGCAATTAAATGGTGATCTTTTTGAAGTATATTTATATTAACTTCTGGTACAATCAGCGGTATTTCAGGGTTCATTCTAAATGCAGATGAATTATCAATAACATAAGCACCATTATTTGCAGCAATCGGTGCATAGAGTTTCGCAAGGTCTGCTTCAACGGCAAATAAAACGATATCAAATCCTTCTTCAAATGAGTTTTCATTAAGCTCTTCAATTTGATAATCAACACCTTTAAACTGAATGATTTTTCCAGCTGATCGTTTAGATGCGAAAACTTTAAGTTGACTAATTGGAAATTGATATTCGGCTAATACATCAAGCATCGTTTGACCAACCAGTCCGGTCACACCAACGACACCTACTTTATATGATTTCATTATATTCACCGTGACATACCTTTACTGCAGGACCAGTTAAGAAAATTTCGCGATTTTTGATTTGAACAACCAATTTTCCACCTGGAACTGTTACGTTTATTTCGTCTGAAACGAGTTTTAGTTGATACGTGGCAAATGCGGATGCAGCGACGCCTGTTCCACATGAAAGTGTCCATCCTGCTCCGCGTTCATAGGTTTTAACATGGATTCCATTTTCTTTAACTGTAACAAAGTTGATATTACTTTGATCTTTAAAAATGTGATTTTTTTGAATGAGTGGTGCGATTTCTTCAATTGATAGATTTGGATAGTCATTCATATAGATGATTGTATGCATTGTTCCAGTTGTCAGTAAATAACCTTTTACTTTTTGGTTATTAACATTAAAAGTGTATCCATCTTCTAGATTGACTTCTTTAGTTAAAATATCCGTTCCAAGATGCGTACGTGGTTCACCTAAATTCAGCGTCACATCATGACCATGAGCTTTAACTTCAATGAGTCCAGCCTTTGTTTCAACGACAAAATGATCTTTAGTTACCATACCATGAGATCTAACAAATTTAACAAAACATCTTAGTCCGTTACCGCACATTTTAGCGATACTTCCATCTGAATTATAATAATTCATCTTAATGTCGGCCACGATTGATTTTGAAGGATATAAAATACCATCAGCACCAATGCCAAAATGTCTGTCACATACTTTTAATGCCAGTACACTTGGATCATTGGGTTCGTTTATAAAGAGGATAAAATCATTTCCAGTTCCGTGATACTTTTCAAAATACATACAAACCTCCTTTAAATACCAAAATGTTTTGCAAGTACATTGACTGCTTGATCTTTGTACTTCTTATCAAATGTATATGAAATACTAATTTCAGATGTTGTGACAAGTTTAAACTCAAGATTATGATTTGCAAGTACTTCAAAAGCTTCAGCTGCAATCCCACTTTGAGTTCTCATTGCACTACCAACAAGTGAGATTTTCACCACATCAGCAATTTTTAGAATATCTGCTTTAGGATACTTAATGACGAAAGCTTCCAAGACTTCATTCACTGCATCTAAGTCATCTGCGCTTGCTGTAAATGCAATATTCATATATCCATTAACTCCTGGATTTTGGTTAATTACGTCAACATTAACTTCATTTTTAGCTAAACTTATAAATAAATCAGCTGTTGTTTGTGATGCATATGGTACCTTTCTGATTGATACCATAATAACTTTTTCTGAAACACTGATTCCAGTGACTTTTTTGGTTTCCATACCTTTATCATACTCCTTAATATACGTTCCTACTACATCCTGATGTGCTGATGCAACATAGACAACGACACCATAATTTTGTGCAATATCAATACTTCTTGGTTCCATGACTTTGGAACCTAAGAATGCCATTTCTTTCATTTCTTCATAGTCAATTTGTACTAATTGCTTTGCTTCTGGATATAACCTTGGATCAACGCCATAAATTCCTGTAACATCGGTATAGATTTCAGCGATACAGTTTAGTTTTGCAGCTAAAGCTATCTCAGTTGTATCTGAACCACCACGACCAAGTGTGGTTATTTCGCCTTCTTCATTTTCACCTTGAAAGCCCGCGACTATAACAACGTCATGGGCTTTTAATTGTTTTTGAATTTTTGTGGTTTCAATATCAGAGATTTTATTCTTGGTATGTGTTCCATTGGTTTTTATACCAGCTTGAAAACCGGTCAATGCAATAGAATCTACGCCTAGTTCTTGAAGTGTCATCGCAAGCAGTGATGCAGAAACCATTTCACCGGTTGATATTAATAAATCAATTTCACGCTTATTAGGGTATTTTGTGATTTGTTTAGCTAAATCGAGTAATTGATTGGTCGTCTTTCCCATAGCTGAGACGACTACAACAAGTTCATCATAATGCTTTTTTCTCTCGACGATTTTTTGTGCAACTTTTTTCATGAGTTCAATGGTTGCAACCGATGACCCACCAAATTTTAATATGGCTCTCATTGGTCACCTCTAACATCATGCGAGATTAAATCCATGAGTGATTCTTTTTTTACCACATAACGTGCTTTCCCATCTTTAACAAAGACAACCGGTGGAACATTTAAGCGGTTATAATGAGATGCCATTGAATAATGGTAAGCACCGGTTGATTTGACGAGTAGTAAATCATTTTCTTCTGCTTCTGGTAGTTGAATTGAATGAATGATAATATCACCTGATTCACATGCTTTACCGGCTATCGTATATGTCTTAGTTTGAAGTTGATCTTCTTTTCCACAAATAATCGCATCATACTTAGCTTGATAAAGTGCGGTTCTCATATGATCATTCATTGCTCCATCAATGAAAATATAATTTTTTTGATTAATGGTTGTTTTAATTTGGTTGATTGTATAAAGTGTATATCCAGCTTCACCAATAATACTTCGTCCTGGTTCAATATAGACTTTCTTGATATCTAATTTGAGACGTTTAGATTCTTTGTAAAGTTTTTCTAGCATTGTCGGTAACGTTACGCTTAAATCGAGTTCATAATCATTTGGAAGATACTTAATGCCAAATCCACCACCGAGATTCACCTCATGCATGGAAATCTGAGTTTTTTCTAAAACTTCTTGATAAAACTTCATAATCGTTTCTGCATGTTCATAAAATGATTGAGATTCTAAAATTTGCGAACCTATATGACTATGTGTACCAAGCAGATGAATGTATTTTGTAGATGATAATAACTTTAAGGTTTCAAATGTTCTTGGATCATGGATACTCATACCAAACTTAGAATCATGGGTTGATGTTTTGATATATTCATGGGTATGTGCATCAATACCTGGATTAACTCTTAAAAAGACATTGACTTGATGTCTTTCACTAACTAAACTAATTAAATCTTTCGCTTCTTTTTCATTATCAACGACAATTGTTCCAATACCAATTTGAAGGGCGTCTTTTAATTCATCAATAGTTTTATTGTTACCATGAAGAACGATTTTTGATGCTGGAACACCCGCTTTTATAACAGTAAAAACCTCACCACTTGAAACACAGTCAAGATAGAATCCTTCCTCGTTAATGAGTTTAGCCATTGCGATGGTTAAAAATGCTTTTGAAGCATAGATTACTTGTGTTTTCATCATTGGATGATAAAAGCTATCTCTAAATTTTTGACACTGATTGCGTATCTTAGATTCATCAAAAATATAAAGCGGTGTGCTAAACTGTTCTTTAAGTTGTTTTGGGGTTAATCCACCAATATACATTGTCTTCTCTCCTTGAAAAATAAAAAAACCACAAAGCGAAAAGCCAGTGATTAATCTTAACTCTCGCCCTTCTGACATTAAAAGCGCAATCCTTACCAAAATGGGCATTTGGGTAGGAACAGTCTTGTAA
>JAEYXZ010000079.1 GCA_023431045.1 Bacillota bacterium
ACCTCAGGTATCTTTAATGATTATACGACGGGATCTCCAGTACATATAATGATTAAGAATGAAAATATTCAATCGAAAGACTATTCTCATTTAGTTAAACAACCAAGACCAGGTCATGCAGACTATGTTTCATCAGTAAAATATCAAGGCTTTAATGATTATCGTGGTGGTGGTCGTTTTTCAGGACGTTTGACAACGCCAATTGTTGTTGCTGGTGCAATTGCAAAACAGATGTTGCCATTTGAGTTTTCACACAAGTTGATTCAAGTTGGCACGTTAAAAGATATGTCTAAATTAGATGAATATTTAAAGTCTGTTCAAGAACAAGGTGAATCCGTCGGTGGTATTGTTGAGGTCACAGTTAAAAATGTACCGGTTGGTTTAGGTGAACCGATGTTTAATAAACTGGATTCAGAAATTGGTAAAATGATGTTTTCAATTCCTGCCGTTAAAGGAGTCTCAATTGGGACTGGATTTGAAGGTGTTGAACAATTTGGTTCGTGGTTTAATGATGTATATGAGGACGAATTAGGAGGAACAAAAACCAATCATTCAGGTGGTGTTTCAGGTGGTATCTCAAATGGTAATGATATCGTCGTAAAGGTTTTTGTTAAGCCAACATCATCCATTGGTAAAACTCAGAACTCATTCAATTTGGAAACCAAAGAAAAAACCGATTTTCAAGTGGGTGGAAGACACGATGCAGCGATTGTCAGACGCGTTGGAATCGTACTTGAAAATGCACTTGCTATTGTTTTAGCAGATTTATATTTGTGGCAAAAACCTTATCAAAAATAAAGGATCATCATGAGTTCAATTATTAACACAACCATTAAAATTTCATTAATTGCCATCATTGCAACTTGGATTGGATATGCCGTTGGAATTCAGAATTATTTGACTGTTGGTGTGATAGGTATTCTATCAGTTCAAGTTACGAAGTATGACTCATTAAAAAGCGGATTGATACGTTTTTTAAATGCATTCTATGCACTAGGTTTATCCTTTATCCTATTTCTAATCTTTGGTATTGAGATTTGGGTTTTTGGTGTGTTTATAGTCGTTTTCATCTTTACATCGTTTTTGATGAAATTAGAACTTGGAATGGTTCCAAGTATTGTTCTAATCTCACATATCTTTAATAGTACTGAGTTATCATGGGCATTATTCCTGGAAGAATTAAATATTGTTTTAATTGCTATAGGGGTTGCATTGATCATCAATTTGATTTACCCACAGTTCTGGTTAAAATCTGTTATTAAAGAACTCAATCATGCAGACCAACTCACTAGAGATCATTTGTTTATATTATCGGTCTATTTAAAAAAAGTGGATGAACCACTAGACTTTATTAAACATCATAAGTTAATAAATGAATCATTTAATGAAGTTATAAAAAAGGTTGAAAAGTTAGATAAAGATAAACCTTTTGCCAATGATCATCGATACCTTGGGTATTTACTGATGAGAAAGAATCAAATGGAAGCAATCAATTTGATGTATGAAAGATTATCAAAAATTAAAGAATATCATCCAAATAATGATGTCATTTCAAATTATATAGAACAACTCGTTACTGATATCGGTTATGAGGATAAAGCAGTTAAACAACTCAGTATACTAGGAGAAATCATCAAACAGTTTGAAATTCAAGAACTTCCAAAGTCTAGAAAAGAATTTGAAACACGTGCGATGCTACTTCAAATGTTATATGATATTGAAACGTTACTTAAGTCAAAAATTCAGTTTCACGAACTCTATAAAGACTTTAAAATGTAAAAAAAGATCCCTACTTTTGGGATCTTTTTTGATCTATAAATGATTTTGCTTGTTCAATTGTTACAACTTTTGTTGTGACTAAGTAATTGATAACCTCATCCATTTCGAAGGACGTAGCGCCAGCTTGCATGGCAATATGTCTTGCGTGTAGTCGCATATGACCTTTTTGAATACCATCAGTTGTCAAGGCATATAGAGCTGCAAAGTTTTGAGCAAGACCAACACAAGCAATCACTTTCATTAAGTCGGTTGCTTTTTTAATGCCTAGAATTTGGTGTACAAGTTTTACTTTTGGATTGGTCGAAATACTGCCACCCACAGTACCAATTCCAAGTGGTATTGTGATTTCACCCACTAACATATGATCACTGTCCAAATACCATTTAGTAAGTGGTTGATACGTGCCTGATTTTGCGGCAAATGCATGCGCACCAGCTTCAATTGCTCTCGTGTCATTACCACTTGCAAGTACGACAGCAGTAACACCATTCATAATGCCTTTATTATGTGTTGTTGCACGATATGGATCAATTGATGCATACAGATTTGCAAGTGCAATATCCTCACCAATGGTATTACTATTCTTTAGATTAACTGGATTAATTCTTACTTTAGCCCTCACTAGTGACTCAGTTGCAAGATTGGATAAGATGCTCATTAATACTTCAACTTTTTGATGGGTTGAAATATAGGTTGCTAGTGCTTCTAAAATGGTGTTAACGGTATTTGCACCCATTGCATCTAGCGTATCAACTTTTGCATAAAGCGTGACAAACTCATGTGACTTTATATCAACCGTGATTTCTTTTAAGCCACCACCTAACTCGTGAATATGCGGATGAGCACTTTTGGCGAGTTGAAATAAGGTATCTTTATGATCAATAATAAAATCTTTTAAATCGTTAGGATTTTGCACATGTTTAAAAATGATTTGACCAATCATTAATCGGTTTTCAATGGTTGCTTCAAATCCACCATGGCGTTCAATGATTTTAGCAGCATGAGCAGCACCAGCTATCACACTTGATTCTTCAGTAGCCATTGGAACATGATAGTAAGTACCGTTGATTAAAAAATCTGGAGCAATCCCAAGTGGAACTTCATAACTCGTGAGATAGTTCTCGATTAACTGATCAAAATGCTCATCGGATAATCTCTGATCATGTGTTGGATTGTAAAGATTTAGTGATTTTAAAATGTTTTTTCGTTCTTCAATTGATTTCTTATAAAACTGTCCAAATGGGTTTTTCATTAGACACCAACTTTCATTTAGATTATGTCAATTATAACACGGGGCAACACCAAAAAACTTAATGATTGTGATATAATAACTTAGCATTCTTTAGAAAGAGGAGTTTTATTGATGAAAATCGGAATCAATCAAATGGCATTTTATGTCCCAAAATTTTATTTTCCACTTAAAAATTTAGCTAAACATAAAGGCATCGATCCGGACAAGTATACCTATGGACTCCAACAGAATAAGATGAGTATCGCTCCTTTTACACAAGATGTTGTATCAATGGCACTTAATGCAGCTGCTCAGATTATCACTGATGAAAATAAATCTAAAATTGATTTGGTGATCTTCGCAACTGAAACAGGTGTGGATCAATCAAAATCAGCTGCGACGCACTTACCAAAATTATTAGGACTCAATCCAGAGGTTAGAGCAATCGAACTAAAACAAGCTTGTTATGCTGGAACAGCAGCGCTCTATTTTGCCAAAGGACATATTTTACAAAACCCTGATAAAGAAGTATTAATTGTCACATCTGATATTGCACGTTATGGAATAGATACTGACGGTGAACCAACTCAAGGTGCCGGCGCGGTTGCTATGACGGTTTCTAAAAATCCAAAAATTATGACACTGAATAATGATTATGGATTATATACTGATGACATCTATGATTTCTTTAGACCAAATAAAAGTGATTTTGCTCTTGTTGATGGACATTATTCAAATGAACAATATAAGCGTTTCTTTAAGGAAGTTTTCAATCAATATTTATCTAAGAGTGGGCATCAATTATCAGATTTTCATGCACTAACATTCCACATCCCATATAGTAAAATTGGTTTAAGAACACTTCAGATGGTGACAAAAGAAGTCGATCGTCCTGATTTATTTATTAATCATGAATACGCGATTAAGTATAATAAAGAAGTTGGTAATGTTTACACGGGGTCATTATTCCTAAGCTTAATCTCATTACTTGAAACGGGAAAACTTAAATCGGGTTCGCTCATTGGTCTATATAGTTATGGTTCTGGTGCAGTAGCTGAATTCTTTAGCGGTAATCTTGTTAGAGGATATAAGAAACATTTACATAAAGCACATCATCAAAACTTACTAAAAAACAGAGAAAGATTATCGTATCAAGCATATAGTGAATACTTAATGAATATTCCACAAAATGATCAACAATTTGAATCAGATGGTGAGTTATTCCAACTTTCTAAAATCACACAATATCATCGAATTTATACACGAAAGGACATTTAAAATGTCTTTTCTTTTTTATGAATGTAATCGTTTGCATAATTAATTAAAATCATGTAAAATGATGATATATCGAAACGTTTCAAGAGGACAAACTGATGACAAAGAAAGATATCCAATTTATCAAAGAAGTACAGCATAAAGCTTACGAACTGTTAAGAGACTTAACAAACTACAATGAAACCGATCGAGGTTATGGTTTAACTTTAGATCATAATGAAAAACCAGATACTGCATCCATTGCATCAACTGGTTTTATGCTGAGTGGTTATATCATTGCTGTTGAATATGGATATTTATCAAGAGAAAACGCAATTAAAATCGTCAAAGGTACCTTACATACACTTCTATATAACATTCCTCATTATCATGGGTTTTTTCCCCACTTTCTAAATATTAATTCGGGTGATAGAAAATCCAAGAGCGAGTATTCAACCATTGATACTGCATTATGTCTAAATGGTGTTATCGCTGTTGATTCATACTTTGAGGATGCTGAAATCAGTACATTATCAAATCAACTCTTAAGCCGAGTAGATTGGAATCATTTTGTCCATATACATGAAGGTAAAAAGCGTTTCTATATGGCTTATAATCCTGATAAACATGGAGATTATGTCACCGGTAAACCAGGCTTTATCTTCCAATGGCATATGCTTGCAGAACAATTGATGATGTATGTCATGGCTGCAGGTGGTGGAAGTGTTGATGCGGATCTTGCTAACGAACTGTATGAAGGTTTTGAACGCATTCAAGGATCTTATGGTGGACACAAGTATTTTTATTCACCAGGTAATACATTATTTGTTTACCAATATCCTTTATGCTGGTTTGATTTAAAAGGTATTTATGATAAAGCGGGTATCTCTTGGTTTGAAAATACTAGAGAAGCAACGCTTGGACATCGTGCTTGGAACTTAAGAAATTATCATAAGATAAAAACATTTGCCAAAGAAACTTTTGGTTTTACGGCTTCATCAACACCAAAAGGATATGGTGTATTTCACTGTATTCCAAACGCTCATAACAAAATTATAACCGATGGAACAATGGCACCAAATGCAATGATTGGTTCTTTAATCTTTACGCCTAAAGAATCACTTAAGGCGATGTATTATATGAAATCATTACCACAAGTTTGGGGCAAATATGGTTTTGTTGACGCGTATAATTTTGAAGAAGAAAAACCATGGTATTCCAACCGTTATATCACAATTGATAAAGGTTTAGAACTCCTCATGTGTAATGCCTATCTATCTAAAGATGTTCAAAATGCTTATATGAATCACCCAATCATAAAGAAAGGGATGGAGATATTAGAATGGACACAAAGATAAAATGGTGGAAAAATGCTTTGGTTTATCAAATATACCCACTATCTTTTAAAGATTCAAACGGTGATGGTATTGGTGATTTAAGAGGCATTATTGAATCACTTGACTATTTAAAGAATTATGGTGTTGATGTCATATGGTTATCGCCTGTTTATCAATCACCTATGGATGATAATGGATACGACATCTCGGATTACTATGAAGTTAATCCAATGTTTGGTACAATTGATGATCTTATGGAACTCATCTTGAAAGTTCATCAAAAAGGTATGAAAATCATCATGGATCTAGTCGTCAATCACACCTCTGATGAACATCATTGGTTTAAGGAAGCTAGAAGTTCTTTAAATAATCCAGTTCGTGATTACTACATTTGGAGTGATCAACCAAAACCTGAAATTGGATCAGTCTTCTCAGGCTCAGCTTGGGAATTTGATCAGCATACAAATCAGTATTATTTTCATTTATTCTCAAGAAGACAACCTGATTTGAATTGGCAAAACCCACATTTACGAAACGAAATTTATCGCATGATGAATAAGTGGCTCGATATGGGGATAGATGGATTTAGAATGGATGTTATTGAACTCATCGGAAAAGACGTAAGTTCAGCTCGACTTGGTGATGGACCTTATCTAGAAACGTATCTTAATGAAATGTATGAATCTTGTTTTAAAGGACGCGACATCTTCACAGTCGGTGAGATGGGTGGAATATCAGTAAAACGTGCACAAGAATTGACGAGTCAAGAAAAATTAGGTTTAAATATGACTTTTCAATTTTCACATTTAGGTGTTGATCAAGTCAAGGGACAAAGTAAGTGGTATATCCAAAAACCTGATATGTTTGAACTCAAGCAAATACTTTCTGAAAATCAAAAGATCTTTATGAAATCTGGGTGGAATAGCTTATTCTTATCAAATCATGATCAACCTCGACAAGTGACAAGATTTGGTAATGACAAAGCATTATATCGAATCCGTTCTTCACAAATGCTATTCACGATGCTATATGGACAAAAAGGTACACCATATGTCTATCAAGGTGAAGAAATAGGAATGACAGGTATTATTTTCAATAATATCGATCAATATAAGGATATTGAAACAATCAATTGGTACCATGAAGCTAAAGCACTCGGATGGAGTAATGAAAAAATTATGGCTTCAATTGCTGCCAAAGGAAGAGATAATTCCAGAACACCTTTTCAATGGAACAACACACTATTTGCTGGATTTTCAAATCATCAACCTTGGTTAAGCGTGAATCCAAACTATCTTCAAATTAATGCTAGAAATGAAATGGAAAATCCATTTGGAATATATCACTATACAAAGACCTTATTTGAAATTAGAAAGAAGTATGATGTCTTCACGACAGGTGACTTTACTCTACTTTATCCTGATGATGATAAAACCTTCATATACTTAAGAGAGAATAAGAGCCACACCGCACTAATTGTTACAAATATGACAGATCAAGAAGTTGTCGTAGATTTAGAAAACTTCAAAGATTTTAAATTAATGTTGGCAAACATTGATATTAAATTAACTGGTAAAACAAAACTTAAACCTTATGCAGCGGCAATATATTTAAAGGAGCGAAAACATGACAATTAAAGATGTAGCAAAAAAAGCAGGAGTCTCTATTTCTACTGCATCTTATGCACTAAATAATAGACCCAATGTACATCCTGACACTAAAGAAAGAATATTAAAAGTTGCTGAGGATTTAAACTATTATCCAAATGCTCATGCAAGAAATTTAAAGACAAAAAAATCAAGTAACATTGGTGTTTTTATCTATGGTTTTGGTGGACCAATCTTCTCAGATTTACTTGAAGGTATTAACTTATCACTTCAAAAGAAAGATTATAACATCATCGTCTCAAGTGGAAAGGCATCAGCTGTAATGCTTCGTGAAAGACAGGTTGATGGGGCCATTATCTTTGATAATAACATCACAGATGAACAGATCATTAGTTATGCTAAAAATCATCCAGTGATTGTTCTTGATCGTAGATTAGAAGGTGAAAACATTTATCACACCATGATTCAAAATGATTCGTTAGTGTATGATTTTATTACTTCAATGATTGAACGTGGCTATCAAAAGATTAGTTATTTAGCGGGTCCAAATGATGCTTTTAATAACCAAGAAAGATATAAAGGTTTTACTAAAGCATTATCTGATAAATCACTTAAAGAGTTTTCTTATATTCAAGGGGATTTTACCATTGGTAGTGGATATCAAGCAGGTGTTGAACTTGCGAAACAAAATAAACTACCACAAATGGTTTATTGTGCAAACGATGAATTAGCAATTGGTTTAATTAATGCTTTAAATGAACATGGTATTCATGTTCCAAGTCAAGTTGCAGTTGCAGGATTTGACGGTATTACTTTGGATGAATATATCACCCCTAAATTAACAACCATTGAAATTAATCATATGGATTGGGGTCGTCAAATTGCTGGTTTCTTAATCCGTGTAATCAACAATAAAAATGTTTATCCATTAACCAATCCAGAAGCAAAAGTGGTTTATAGAGAGAGTGTGTAATGATCGATTTAAAGAAACTGATTGATTCATTAACAATTGAAGAAAAACTAGGCCAGTTAACTCAAATCTCACCTTATTTCTTTTTAAAAGATACGAAGACCGAAATTGCTGGACCGGTTGCCTATTTAGGTATTGATGAAGATCAAATCTTTTTGGCTGGATCGGTATTAGGCATTGGAAATGCGACTGAAATGATTGAAGTTCAGAAGAAATATTTAGCACGTAGTCGGCATCAAATTCCATTAATGTTTATGGCTGATGTCATCCATGGTTATGAAACGATCTTTCCAGTTCCACTCGGTTTATCTACTTCATGGAACCCTAAACTTGCTGAAGTTGGCGCAAGAATTGCAGCCAAAGAAGCATCGACTGCAGGAATTCATGTGACATTTGCACCAATGGCAGATTTAACAAGAGATCCTAGATGGGGTCGTGTCGTTGAAGGTTTTGGTGAAGATTCCTATTTATTAAGCGAATTTGTTCAAGCATCAGTTAAAGGTTTTCAAGGTGATAATCTAAAAGCGGTTGGAAATGTTGCATCAACAATCAAACATTTTGCAGGATATGGTGCAGCAGAAGCGGGTCGCGAATATAACACGGTTGATATGTCACGATTAAGACTTCATCAAACCTACTTACCAGCTTATAAAAAAGGACTTGATGCAGGTGCAAAACTAGTCATGACATCCTTTAATGTTTTAGATGGTATTCCTGCGACAACTAATCCCTATTTACTAAAGACGGTTCTACGTGATGAATGGGGATTTAATGGTGTCACAATTACCGATTATAATTCACTACGTGAAACGATTAAACACGGTACATCAGAAAATGGTTATGATGCTGCCGTACAAGGCATTCAC
>JAEYXZ010000113.1 GCA_023431045.1 Bacillota bacterium
TCAAAGACCAAAGCGATGCAATTATCAATATTGCTACCATCACTTCAAGAGCAAAGCAATATAGGAAAAACTTTGAATACTATAAGTAACCTTATCACCCTTCATCAGCGTAAGTATTCACATAAGGAGGATGATAAAAATGCAAAAACGAAGTAAGTTATTCATAGAGTATTACGAAAAATGGATAAAAATGTATAAAGAAGGAGCAATAAGAAAAGTAACATTGAATAAATACCATTTAGCTCTTAAATGGCTTAAAAAGCTTTCACCTAACCTAAAAACGTCTGAAATAACTAGAAATATTTATCAACAACTTCTAAATGACTATGCAGAATATCACGAAAAACAAACAACTATGGATTTTCACCATCAACTGAAGGGATCAATACTAGATGCAGTTGATGATGGGTTAATAGCAAATGATCCAACTAGAAAAGTCATAATCAAGGGACGAAAACCAAGGGAAAAGAAGATTAAATACTTGAACCAATTCCAGTTACAAACTCTACTTTCAAATCTAGATTTAACACATGGAATTAATTCGGATTGGTTGATCTTGGTAATTGCTAAAACAGGGATAAGATTTTCGGAAGCATTGGGTTTAACACCTAGAGATTTCGATTATGCTAATCAAACTATTTCTATCAATAAGACATGGGATTACAAAGGATTAGGTGGTTTTCAAGAGACTAAGAATAAATCTTCAATGCGAAAAATTCAAATAGATTGGAGAACAGTAACACAATTTGCTGGATTACTTAGGGATAAAGAAATTAATAAGCCTATATTTGTTGAAGATAAAACTTATAATTCGACAATAAATCATACATTAAATCGACACTGTAGAAGATTGAATTTGCCACAAATATCAATTCATGGATTAAGGCATACACATGCATCACTGCTACTATTTTCTGGGGTTTCAATAGCAAGTGTGGCAAGACGTTTAGGACACGCTAGTATGACTACAACTCAAAAGACATATTTACATATAATTCATGAACTTGAAAACAAGGACATTGACCAAGTAATGCGATTGCTATCAGGACTAAATTAAGTATTTTATACTTACGCTGATGAAGGGTGATAAGGTTACTTATAGTATTCAAAGTTTTTCCTATATTGCTTTGCTCTTGAAGTGATGGTAGCAATATTGATAATTGCATCGCTTTGGTCTTTGAAATATTATACCTAGAAATACCTTGTGCTAAAATTACCATTTTACTTCTGAATCCAGGTGATCTCAACATATATCCTAAGTAGTGAGGATCTATTTCAATTGATGGTCTATAACCAAAACAAAAGCTGTTTAAATACGTGTTTTTCTCGTTACTGAGCCAAATAGATGACATCCCTACTTCTTCAGGTGTTTCTGATGAGGTTGTAAAAAATACATCACCATATTCTACTTGATTTTGTGATTTATCAATTTCAACTTTCTCTATCATTTCTGGATTTGAGATAGGATTACCAAATACATTTAAATATGTTATATATCTTCCTTCACCATGACCAAAATCATTTGAGTTCTTACCTGAGAGTCCAGTATAAGTTGATCCAATTTCACCAAGTTCACACTGTTCCCAAGTTATCGCAAAAAAAGAACCCCGCAAGGTTCTTTATTTTGTAAATATCTGATTAAATCTACTCATTATCAGGTAGTTTTATTTCAAATCCACCATCAAATATGAACTTTCTTAGAAACTCATCAACTTTCATATGTGTTTTTGCAATAGTCAATTTAGATTTCTCCATCCCTTCAAAGTAATTTCTAGCTAAGGGAATACTAACAGATTGCTTCAGTTCATCAAATCTTCCAAATTCATTAATAGTTTCATATGTTACCTTCATAGACATAAAGAGTCTAAGTCTTCTTTCATCAAGCCCTAAAATAGATGCGCATTTGGATATTTGATCGTTTTTGGCTTTAACTTGATACTCTGTTATATAGTCACGTAATGTTTTACCGATAACAATATCTGCATCGCCTCTTTCGATATCTCTTAAGAAAATAGATGCGTATTTTTGCTCATCCTGAGTCAATGATGCAAATGTGCTATGAAGTTCATTGAGTGTTTTCTCTTTATCTTCTAAACTACCACTATCAAGGGCTTTTAAATATTTATCAAATTTTGAATTCATATAATTAGTGTCAATTAAACCTGTATTGATTTCGGTCAAATAACCATCGATTTCATATGGTACATCATCTGATTTACCTCTGTCATCGGGTAAAGGTAATTCCTTATATCTAAGTGCTAAATTCAAATAATCGTTTTCACCAAATTTAATCTCTAAATCTTCGGCTCTTATAAACGAAACTTCTTCAACATCTTCCCATTTGAATCCTTGTATCTTGGCAGCTTCAAGAGATTCATTGAGTAGTCTAAATAATTTTGAGAACTTAGCTTTGGTCGATGGATCTTCTGGAAGTTTTGTAAAGTTTGGAGTCCCTTCAACAATAAAGAGTTCCTCGATTTGCTTGTAGATTACGTTTAATTTATCTAGGTTGTCTTTAAGTTTCGGTACGAATAATCCCAGTGGTTTGTCTCCAGAATAGAGTTTAATCGCAATCTCAATATTTTTCTCCATAGTATGTGGTTTTCGATAATACTTGATTGTTCCAAATGGTTTATCTGGTCCAAATAGACGATTTGTTCTAGAAAATGCTTGAATCACATGTTCATATTTTAGGACTTTATCTACATATAGCGTATTAATCCATTTGGAATCAAAGCCTGTAAGCATTTGATCTACAACTATTAAAATATCAATTTGCTTTTCAGGTGTTCTATCGATGCTTATGTATGGCTCTTTATGAGCAAGTCTTGAGGCTACATTCTTTTTATACATGTCCCAATTGCCCAGAGTATATGACATGTTATATCTTCTATTGTAGTCATCTAGCAATTCGACAAGACCTTCTTCTTTAAACGCAGTGTCTCCGTTATTATCGACACTAGGATCAAATAGACCCACAACTTTTAATGAATCCTTACGAGATTTGAATAATCGATAATAATCAATGGCTTCTTTGATGCTTGATGTAGCTAATATCGAATGAAACTTAGAGTTTCTGCTTAATGTCGTCCAGTTAGCAATAATATCTTCAACTACCATTTCATGGTGTTTTGGATTGTCGTATTGAGAGTTGGGAATAAAATCTTCAATGCCTTTTGTATATTTACCACTCTCATCATAAAAACCAGCCATTGGGACATTGTTGATGAACTCATAATACTTTGCACTTTTAACTGGATCTGTTATTGCTTCAGATTCATCCTTTGCTTTGGATTGTTCTAAAGCCACTATTTTTCTTAAATCAAGGTCCTTATAAGTAGTTACTTTATATGGATCAAAGCCTAGAACATTCTTGTCTCTTATACCGTCAGCAATGCTATATCGATGCAACTCATTGCCAAATATATCAGCAGTAGTTGCGTCGTTTCTTTCGTTTTCTTTATGAATCGGTGTTCCAGTAAACCCAAAGAAAATTGCTTGAGGAAATGTTTTCTTGATTTGATATAACATGGAACCAAAAGTAGATCGATGTGCTTCATCAACGATGAATACCGTTCTTTTTGATTTCATCAATTCAATATCTTTTTCTTTAAGCCCATCCTCTTCTTCTCCAATTCGACTCATTTTTTGAATTGAAGTCACAATCAAAGTATTAGAAGGATCACTACTCTTAAGTTTTGTTACCAAGACATTTGTATTTTCGGTTGCTTGAACTTCTTCATTTTCAGTAGCAAAATTTTTATACTCTCTAAGAGATTGAGTACCTAACTCAATTCTATCTACTAAAAAGATAACTTTATCCGCATCTTTTGAGGTTGCAATCAATTGAGCAGACTTAAAGCTGGTCATGGTTTTGCCAGAACCTGTTGTATGCCAAATGTAACCACCTAGATTATTTCTTGCGGTCCAATCGGTTTTTGATACTTTATCAGAGATGGCATAAGCAGCATAATATTGATAACTTCTCATGACTTTTAGAAGTCCATCTGTATTGTCAGCTACTGTATAAAAACCAATCAACTGATGTGCCATAGGTATGGACAGTAATTTAGCAGTAACTTCTTTCCAATCATTGATAGGCTCATTGTTGAAATCAGCCCAATGGAAATAGAAGTTCGGATTGAATTTATTGTCTTCTCCAGGATTAGAGAAATAAAGTGATTCTTCTGGTGTCATAGCAACAAAGATTTGGACAAGTGAAAATAACCCTCTATAGACACCTTCTCTAGAATATTTTTCGATTTGATTCGCTGCTTGTGATACTGGAATACCTGATTTTTTGAGTTCAATATGAATGACAGGCATCCCATTAATTAATAGTAGCAAGTCTCCTCTTCTATCATTCAAAATGCCTGGTGTCTTGAACTTTGGTTGGCTTACAATCTGATACTTGCTTGAACCAGCCGCTATTTCCATACGATCAT
>JAEYXZ010000127.1 GCA_023431045.1 Bacillota bacterium
ATCTAGATTACCAACTTCAGCATCTAATTGTCCTTCAATAATTTGTGGTTCTAAATCATTAACCTGGATTGCAAATCTTAAACGACCATTCGCATTTAAAGTTGGTAGTCTAAAGACTTCCATATCAAAGACGCCAGCATTTAAGAAGTAGGCATTATATTCTAAATACGCCCCGTTATCTAAATATTCAAATTCCGATGTACCAACCAATGAAGCAGAGGTTGTCCGCATCATATCGCCACTCACACGACCTAGATTCATTAAGGTTTCCCAAGTTTGAACATGATTGTTTCTAAGATTTGAATAATGTTCAGCTTCAATACTTAAATAACCATCTTGTTCGATGTATGTTTTCTCACCTAGATTGAGATCAAGTTTTGATACAAAGACAGTAATTTCCTTAGAGTAATCCTCATAGTTTACAGTAATGGTTGCTTCGTGGTTTCCTACTGTTAGTAAATCAAAGTCAACTTCTACCCAAATTCGATCTTCATCATATGTATGACCATTAGATTTGGATAGAGTTAGCCAATCTTGACTACTGATAATCTGATAGGAAATACCCGTGGTACCTTTAGCAAAGATATCAATAAACTTACGGCCTTCTGCAAAATTACCAAATGTTAAGGTTGAATCATCCTGTTCGATTTGTTCACCTTCTACAATAACTCCACCTTCATATGGATAGGTCTCAAGCGCAAATCCACCTTCAGCAATACCTGGTGCAACTGGTGGTAAATAATAATTGGGCTCTAAAATACCACTCCATTTACCTTCGGAGACAACATCGTTAAAATAGCTATTTTCATACATTTGTTCTTGATAATAATGAACGGATTGATGATAACTATTATACGCTGTGATATCTTTTCCCGCCACAACTGCACTGTTTGCTTTGGTTGCATAATAAAATTGTGCATTATAATTATAAGCACTTCTCACTTGATATAAAACCATCAAGTAGAAGGCAGCTTTTTTGTGTTCTGGTAATCGATCATAAACATCTTCTGCACGACTCAATAAATCTTGGTATCGACTCATATGTTTTTCATATTCGTCTGAGTAGACTGTTGTTGAAAATAAATCGACTGCCATCATTTCTAATTTTCTAATATGTGTAAATAAACCGTAATCACGGATAATACCTTGAACATCTTCGGCAAATTCCACGCCAAATTCATTTTTACCAAAATCATATGCAAAATCATAGACGTGCTCACCATCATAGCGTTTTGCATCATATGCATAGGCTAAAAAATACGCAAGCGATGTATGACCTGGAACGATATCACCAACATTTAATATCCAGTTTTTGGTCGTTTTATAGTCGATTGCCTTACTAAGTTCTTGTCTGAAAAATGCATGTGGCATTGAATTTAACCACATATAGGATTCGTTATCTGGTCCCCAATATGAATTATGATAGTAAAGACCATTTCCACCTGAGCGTTCTCGTTCTTGTGCATTCGGCAATTGTCTTATATAGCCATGATTATCGTTAACCCAGATAATGGTAACATCATCAGGTAATTCTAGTCCCTGATTATAGATTTCTTGTACTTCTTTATATGGTGTAAACACCATAAAAACATCTTCTAATGTCGGATTATCTAAGACTTCTCTTAAGATTTGTCTTTGATCTTCAATAATGTTCTCCATTAAAGCTACACGATCACCATACCAAGGTGCCTGGTTGATATTCTTTGCTGGAAGTGGTTCATCATGAATTGCTCTCATCCCAAGCGTATATTGCACTTCATAATCTTTATTCATTTCTACTGCACTACGCCAATATTCTTGTAAAATTTCTGGGTTTACCGTGTAATCATATTCAATTGGTGCAGAGTAGTTATGCTCAATACGATAGTTTGCAACGAATGTATTCCATTCGTTATTATTATTACGAAGCATCATATCGACATGAGACGTACCAACGACTATGCCAAAATAGTCCGCCAACTGTGGATTTTCAAAATGATCATTAAACGCATCAGATGCACCATGCATTGCAGGCCAAATATAGTTTGCGTTTAGTCGTAAGAGTAATTCGAAAATATGTTCATACATATTTGGTCCCATACTCTTACCTTCATCAAATTGTTGACTCCAAGCAGCAAGCTCTTCTTCATCATTAATAAAGATTCCACGATATTGTACAGTTGGTTCTTCTTGGTGTAAGTAATAATCTCCAGGTAGTTCAAAATTTTCAATTGCGGATGCTACATTATCACCGAAAAACTTCCATGGTGAAACACCTAACATTTCAGATATTTTATAGGTTCCAAAGATGGTTCCTCTTTTATCACTACCAGCGATAATTAGAGCTCGTTTAACTCGTCCATCATTAAATGGATCTTTAACAACTTCAATAATATATGATTCCCATTTATCTTGGAGCACTGAGATATCGATTTTACCTGATTCTGCTAACTCCATAATGAGTTGACTTTTTTCGATAGAGCCAATAATGATGATATTTTCTTTCCCTAGTAAATCACTTTTTTTATCTGTCACAACTGACTGTTTCCCAGTTGTATCGAAGATATCTTGTTTTAAATCTTGGGCAACACGAGCAACCCCAGGATAATCTCCTGAGAGATTACCTGGTTCTGCTTTACCTTCAACATAAATTGGTGCACTACCAAATTCATTAATCAAATAATATGTGTCTTGCTCAATGGTCGGCTCAACACATGCCCATAAAATCAAGACAGATGCCAAGAGGACGATTCCTAAGACTGTTGATTTTAATGTTTTTTTCATTATCTATTTCCTTTACTTAAGCTTCGTAAACAACGATATAATCGTATTTCATATCTGCATTGACCTTATCTGCACCATTACGGAACTTTGAGATATCATTTTTAGCAGAAGGTGTTCTAAAACCATAATTGCCAATGAATACATTATCGATATATAAATCATAACGCGCAGCTTCTATATCCATGACCATCTTAACTTGATACCAAGTATTTATTGTATATGCAAATCCTGATGATTTCCATGAACCATCATGATAACGGACTAGTCCAGCATCAAAAGCAATTGGTGCAACGATAGTTGTCCCGGTTCCATAAAAGAAAATTGCATTTGAGAATGACGTTGAACCAACCATAATTCGTGTTTCTGTAATAATTGTTCCGGTTAATGATTGACTAAATGGCATATCAACAAAACCCGATCCAGTTGTTGCTCCAGTGATAATCGAAAGGACACCACCATCTGCTCCTAATACACCATCCATTAAACCAACAGATCCAGTTCCAGTAGTTGTCACTGTATAAGCACTTAAATCACCTGACATATCGAATGTGTCGTACATAATTGTATTTGTAAAAGCTGATTTAGTTACAGTTACAATGATTTCTCCTGTTGCTTCTGAGTTTTCATTTGTATAAGTTACTGTAATGGTATAAACGCCTTCCTCAGTGAATGAAATGACATTTCCATCCATAGAGTAACCACTTAGTAGGTCAACTGAAAAATCTATAATTGAAATTGGGTTTGTAATATTGGTTTCATATAACATCGTGTAACTATGTGAAGCACTTGCTAAATCAACTGTTCCAGACGATTCTAAAATAGTTAGTTCAGGATCAGTATCACCTAGTTGTACCTCAACCTCAAAGTTTATACTTTGTGATCCGTAAACATTGGTTGCAGTTAATGTCATTTGATAAGAGCCTACTTCTGTAAAGGTTAATACCTTTTCATTTGAACTCCATCCAGTTTCTTGTAGAGAACTGAATTGATATGTTGTTTCAAGACCTTTTCTTAACTCAAAATCAATGGTAATTTGATTTGAAATTGTTAGAACGACTTCATAAGCTACTGGAGTTAATGTTAAATCCGGACTCAAGTTATATACTCTAAAGTAATCAACTTCCATAGTTTGTCCAATTCTATTATCGATACCATGGCTAGCAAAACGGTTGATTGTTGATTCAGCAGCTCCTTTAGTTCTTAGTGATAAATCAGCATACTTAACACCATCAACATACATCGTGAACTTGCCACTTCCCAATACAGTGACCGTTTTAATTTCAAAGAATTCATTTAATGGAACAGCGATATTCGAGTTAAACCAAGTTGAACCATTGTGATAACGAATTGTACCATCTTGTACTGCAATACCTAAGACATTAGATGTTCCTGAGTAAAGAAGTAAGAGGTTAGTAAATACTGGAGCAGAGATTTTAACTCTTGTTTCAGCTACAACTGTACCAGTTAAGTTTCGCTCAAATGTTCCACCGTAAAGTGCTCTACCACTGACAGCACCTGTTTGTAGAACTAAATTACCATCTACCACATTTGCCGTACCACCGTTTGTCAGAGTTAAGTTTGAAGCTTCAGGTAATACATCAAATTCATAAGTAAACTCGTGATCAACCACCGCAGATTCAACAACGGTAATTGTGATTATTTCTGAATCACTACCTTTATCATTGGTTGCTGTCACAGTAATGGTATATACACCGACTTCATAGAAGTTAAATGTATCATTTAGTTGATCAAATCCAGTTTCTGGTGAAACGAGATATTCGATACTAGCAAGCGGACTTGCATCGACACTATAGTTTAATGTAACTTCATTATCGAGTGTTAAGTCTACTTCGACTTCACTTTCATTAGCAGTCACAATCGGTGCATAATTGGTATCAATAACAGTAATCGTTATACTATCAGAATGGCTACCTTTACTATTGGTTGCAGTGACAGTCACTTCATAAACACCAACAGTCTCAAAGGTGATTACATCACCATCACGACTAAATCCACTCACTTGATCAACACTAATTTCAATTGTTGGAGTTGGAACTGCATCAACTGTATAATTTAAAACATATTCACTTTGAGTAGCTAAGTCGATTGACGTTTCAGTTTCGCTCAAGGTAACTGTAGGCGCATATCCAGAATCAGAGACAGTGATTGTTACAATATCACTATCTTCACCTCTTAAGTTTGTCGCAGTAATTGTAACAACATAAACACCTGGAAGCGTAAAGGTTAGTGTATTGTCATCCAAGCTAAATCCAGTCTCTTGGTCGACACTAATTTCGATACTTGCTGTTGGGTTTGCATCCACAGAGTAATCAAGCATGTATGTGTTATTGGTGGTTAAATCAACACCAACAATAGCATCATTAATTGTGATGGAAGGTGCATAATATGCACTTGTTACTTCTATTATTAATTGTTCAGTTGTATCTATATAACCATTTGATGCAGTAAGTGTAAAGGTATAAACACCCGGCAACGTAAAGGTAATTTCGTCACCATTAATGAAGTAACCTTCTACTGCTTCACCAGTAATAACTACATCTTCAGATGCGGTATATAATACCGGATACACTGGATCTAAATCCATATCAAATATTTCTGCATTGTCGCCTAAACTTATGGTTGGTGAATCAATGTAGGTCACAATAATATTGTCAATTGTGATATCTGAGTCTTGTTTATCAGAACCTAATCTTAGATGTGTTAACTGATTGGATATGGCTGCATTTCTAAAACCAAAGCTCATGACATAAACGCCATCGATATATAAGTCAACAAGCTTTAGATCAATATCAACAAAGAGTTTAAGAGCTAATGTTTGATCAATCACAGCATCATATCCAGGAACAGCTTTCCATGAACCGTCATGATAACGCAAGATACCATTTTCGATTGCAACCGCAACCGCGATATCACCAGCTAAATTACTATTATTACCATAGATAAATAACACGTTAGAAAAGGCTGTATGTCCAACTAAAACTGTCTGTTCAATCGTGAATGATTGCTGTAACACTTCCCCAAATGGAAGATTAATAAACACTGAGTTTGGTGCTAAACCAGTTGTTAGATGAAGGTTTTGGTTTTCGTAACTAACTGAACCTGCACCTGTTTTATCGAAAACATAATCACGTGGTTGGTTAAATGATTCCATCATGACAGTATTTGCACTCATCACATTAACAGTAATTTGTTTGGAATCAGTGCCTATTGAGTTTGTTGCTGTAATAATAAATTCATAAATACCAGTTTCGGTAAATGTAACAACATCACCGTCAAGGCTAAATCCTGAGTTTTGTAGAGATTCTATTACAACAACTGGTTCAGGATTGCCAGTCACTAATTCGTAATTTAAGGTATAACTATTTTCTTGATCAAGGTTTAAATCTTTTTCAACTTGGTTAACTAAAATAATCGGAGCGAAATTTGATCCAATGACGGTAATTGTTAATGTTTTAACTGTTTCAATATAACCATTAGATGCAACAACCGTAAATTCAAATGTACCTAGATTTGTAAAAGTAATGGTTGTATGATCAATTGAGTATCCAGGCGTATTAGGTCCTGTAATGATGACTGAAGGTTCAAAAATTTCATCACTAACTGTGTAGTTTACGACATAAATTGGATCAACATCAATGTCTACCTCATCAATTTCATTTTCGAGTTCTAAAGAAGGAGCTAGGATATAGGCTAGTTGAATATCATCAACCGAGAAATCAGCATTCACTTTATCAGAACCTAAATATAAATGAGTGATTTGATCTTTAAGGTTTGCGTTTCTAAATGGTAATGTGCCATAGGAAACTTGATCAACAAAAATTTCGAATTGTGCTGTTTCAACATTCACATAAAGTGTTAGTTCAAATGTTTCATTAAGCACATTAGGTATATTTGGCACAACATTCCATGATGTTCCATTATGATTTCTAATTGTTCCACTTTCGACTGCAATACCAATCGCGATATCTGTTGTTCCAAATCCATTATTACCATATAGGAATAAAACATTTGAGAACGTATTAGAACGCACTGTAACAGTCTCTGAAATCATGAATGATTCACCAATGGTTTGAGCAAATGGCATATGTAAAAATGCTGAACCACTATCTAAACCAGTTGTTACGTTAAGCTTTTCATCTGTGAATGTAATGTTTCCAGAACCCGTTTTAGCAACTGTATAACTTGGTTCACCACCAAAATTTTCAATAAAGAAGTTATTTGAATCGACAACATTGACAGTGATTGATCTTGAAATAGATCCAACCGAGTTTGTCGCTGTGATAATGAATTCATAGATACCTACTTCACTAAATGTTACAACATTTCCATCACGAGTATAACCTGATGTTGCTGTGGTCGTGATTTCAACGGTTGGTATTGGATCTCCACCAGTGACTTCATAATTAAGTATATAGGTTTGTTGTTGAGTAATTAATAAGGTTTTACTTGATTCACCAATCGATAATTGTGGCGCAAAGATAGAACCTTCCACTATGATAGTCAAGGTCTTTTCAACATATCCAGCACCAGTCGTAGCGCGAACTTTAAAGACATAAGTTCCAGCAGCATTAAAGGTGATCACATCACCATCAACGACATAACCTGTTTCAACTTCACTATTAATAGTGATAACTGGATCTCCCGTTGTCTGATACAATACTTGATAATCGACACTTGTACTATCTAATGTTAAATTTGCACTGCTTTCAACCAAATTTAAAGTAGGTTTTGTCGCATAATAAATATTTAAATAATCATATGAGAAATCAGAATTCGCCTTATCAGAACCAAACTGTAGACGATAAATATTATCCTCATAACCATCGCCTCCATTTCTAAAGACAAATGTTCCTGCTAAGGTTCCATTGACATATAAATCAAAATCACCTTTAGTTTCTGAAACGGACCGACTTCCAATGTTTAAAACCATTTTTATATCGTACCATGTATTGGTGGTGTATGACATTATATTAGTCCACGCTGAACCACTATGATACTTAATCGAACCATTTTCAAAAGCAACCGTTGCAACAATATCTGATACACTATTGCCACTTGTGTACAAGAATAAGGCATTGACAAACGCAGTTGAACCGACTTTAATTCGTGTTTCAATGACTGTTGTTTCTGCTAATGCTTCTGAAAAGACAATTGATGCCATCGATACACCAGTACCTATGGTACCCATATGTAATGCACCTTCTTCTAAGTTGCTAAAACCACCACCAGAAAATGCACGATTGATACCAGAAGGTATCGATTCGTTAAAGTTATAATTAATTGGTAGAGTAGTTTCTTGATCTTCAATTACATCAACAACTTCAACTTGAACACTGGCAGTGATCTCATTTTCTCCAGACACTCTAATCACAGTTTCGCCACTCGAAAGTGCTGTTATTAGACCGCTAGCCGAGACACTTGCCACAGCATCATCTTCACTTTCCCATGTGAGTGATGATGTATTGTCGAGTGGATCTCTCGTCAATATAAGTTGATATGTTTCACCAACTTCAAGTATAAGTTCAGATTGATCAAGATAGAGTGATTTCAGTCCGGTTTCTTCAATCGGTGTCGGATCACAGGCTACCATCAAAATGATACTTGTTAAAGCTAATAATGAAAATAATATTTTTTTCATTTTTATCCCTTCCTTTACTTAATCTTATTAACCATAAACGAAACGCTATCGTTTATTTTTTTAAGTTCTTCTAGTGATACTTTAAGACTTCGATCGTAATTAACCAAACCGTTAATTTCTTGTTCGACATCAGAAAATTGAGTGTAACAAAATCCTGCAAGCACTTCACTATCTTTAACGGCATTAATTAATCTTTCATACTCCTTTAAAAATGTTATGTTATCATTAACATGTGAATAACCCCATCCATTTTTTATCCCTTCAGTAAAGGAAATACCACCAAATTCAGTTAATAAGATGGGTTGTCCCTCATAAGTAAAGCCGCTCGTATAAATTGTTCGGTTTGCTGGCATCGCATTTAGTAAATTCTCTTTTGTTCTCAGCGACTCTTTAAATGCATTCTGTTTGTTTAAATCATCTACTTTTCCATGGTTATAATGATGAATTGCACAAATATCCCCACCAACTTGTTCCCAACCATCATTTGATATCACTATTCGTGTTGGATCAAGCGCTTTAGTTAAATGATATAAACCACGCGCGTAATTTTGTTCTATCTTTGATGAGCGAATCATTGGCACGCCCCAAGACTCATTTAGTGGAACCCAGGCGATGATTGATGGATGATTATAATCTCTCTCTATCATCTTGGACCATTCAAATTGAGTTTGTGCAATCCATGATGAATCAAATGCTGCAGAAGATGGAAGTTCACCCCAGACTAAATATCCCATGTGATCTGCGTAGTATAAGAATCGTTCAGATTCTATTTTTTGATGCTTTCGACAACCGTTGAATCCCATACTTTTTGCGAGATGAATATCATTAATTAACGCCTCATCATTAGGTGCAGTTAGTAGACTATCCTGATAATATCCTTGATCCAATATGAGTTTTAAATAGTAAGGTTTATTATTGAGATAAATCATTCCATTCTCTGTATGAATTTTGCGCATTCCAAAGTATGATTCTGCTAGGTCAACTACCTGATTCTCAACTATTATTTCGAATTTGATTTTATATAAGAATGGGTGTTCTGGTGACCATGTTTTCCCGTGTTCATGAAAATTACTTAGAAATATCTTATTTTCCCAAACCTGCACGGTGCGATGAAGGCGATCCTTTATCCAATAGTCATCTTTAACAATTACTTCGTTATTATCATAAATTGTTACACATAGCTTTTTTTCTGTATTAGACTTAGTTTCCAGAACTAATTCAAGTGATCCATCATCAATATGTGGTGTCATCTTGATTGAGTTTATGGCATGTTTACTCACATTTTCTAACCATACAGTTTGCCATATACCACTACTTCTTGGATACCAAATACTGTGATGGTCTTTTGTCCATGCTTGCTTACCTCTTAAAATCCGTTCCTCAAAGGTTGGATCAAATACATATACAGAAAGAATTTGTTCACCTTTTTGAATCGTATTGGTGATATCAAATGAAAAGCGATTATAGCCCCCTTGATGATTACCTAAATAGTGACCATTCAAATAAACTTCACATAAGTAATCCACTGCCTCAAAGTGTAAGATTATACGTTCATTCCAACTCTCTGGAATTGAAAACTTACGTTGATACCAAAGATGATCATGAGGTGTTAGATCATGAATACCCGATTTTTTAGTTTGAAAAACAAAGGGTACATTAATTTTTTCTTTAAAGACAAAATCTGGCTTAAACCATTGTTCTCGATGACCTATATTCAAATCATCAAATGAAAAACCCCAGATTCCATTAAGATTCATCCATTGTTCGCGTTTTAATTGTGGTCTTGGATATTCATGATTTGACATAAGATCCCTCACTTTAGTATTTATGGAAAACAAATTTTTGATTAATCACTGACATTGGAATATAACACATTGTTCGGTCACCAGATGGTTTATCCGGATAGGTATGTACATGATAGACACATAGATATTGTTCTTCATCTTTAAGCAACATATGATGCCCCGGTCCACTCTCATTAATTTCTTTATAAGTTAGAATTGGTTCATCATACTTTATAAAATCCTTATCAGGATATTTAGATGATGCAACACAGATACAATAATTCTTATCTGCATAATAGTTAGCTGAATACATGAGATAATAAATATCATTTTCTTTGATAACAAACGGTCCTTCATTCCACATGTATTGTTCACCATCATTAAACCCGATGGTTTCATAAGGCAGTTCTGGTGTTAATACTCTTTTTGGTGTTCCAATGATACTTAAGAAATCATCAGCTAAATCGACAACATATATTTCACTTGTTTTGATGCCATTAATCGTATTTTCACTGCAGTCTTTTGCAAAATAGAAATACTTCTTTTGATCACTATCAACAAAGACATGACCATCAATTGCCGCATATCCTAAATCAAACATAGGACTTTGATCATTAACATCGATAAATGGTCCAAGTGGGTTTGAAGCGACTGCAACTCCGATGCGTAAACTTTCTGATTTTTTATCTCTTGCTGAATAGTGCATGATGAATTGATGCCCATTAAAAATCACTTCTGGTGCCCAAAAATCTTTATATCCAAAACTTCTTTCATTCTTTTGATAACATAATTGAGGTTCACTAAAGGTCTTTAAATCGGTACTTGTCCAAACATAAAACCCTTCAGCAAAACTTGTAGCATAAACATAATATGTACCGTTATACTTAACGACAAACGGGTCTCCGATATGTTTAATATTGGTCTTAAAATTCATATTTATCATCCTATTCTACTAATGAGCCGCTTGTTATATTTGATATTAATCCGCTCGCATGATTAAAGGTTAGTCCAATATGGTATGAACCAAGATAATCATATTCAATAACGTTTGTTGTTTCGGTAACTTGCATCAATTGATCATTGACATAAATACTAATGAGTGCCACTGAACCAACGACTTGACGTTCAATTCTAACATCAAAACCATCTTGCCAATCTACCTGTTCAAATACTTCCCAATTCACCCAATCACCAAGTTTGGTTTCAATTCGATTTTGTTTCTCTAAGTCTGCACCGAATGAAATATAATCCTTTATTCCATTTTCTTGAATTAAGACAAATGAAAGTTTCGGCCATACTTCAATTCCCGGTGCAGCTTGTGAAATATATGTAACATCAGATACTGTAAAATTAATAAAGAAATTACCTGAGACATTTAAGTTTTCATTTTCAATAAAATTAAACGGTTCTGCCACTTCAAACTCGGTTCCATTAAGGAATACAGAGGTTTCATTGATGGTATAATTACCACTTCCACTCCATCCAAAATTGGTTTCAGGACTAAATATATAGTTATCTAAATAATTTGCAACATCACTAGAGTTAGTCGAGACATTTGTATTTTCGAATAAACCAGTATGGTACATCGTCATTAAACCGGGTTGACTAGCTAATGAGTTGATTGTATTTCCTTGATAAATCAACGTATCATTAATGAAGTAATACATTTTTAAACCGTCACGAACGATGGTCATTTTAATTGGATTATCGAAATCGAGTTCATCAATCCAAATCGCATCTCCCGGCCAATTCCAATCCGATCCGGCAGGTTTTCTAACAATTAAAACATCCTTCCAATCTTTTGTTGCGTGTGGATCCATGAAGAATCCAACTAGACCACCCGCACCATTATCAGTAACCATACCAATTTTAGGTGTTTGATCATCATTTAAATTGGAACCAATCGTGACATATGTGGATGCAATAAATTGAGTTGATATTGCATCTTTTAGATATGCATATTGAACGCCTAATCCGTTTTGAGTAACGCTTAGTTCATCGTTCATATCAAATCCTGCAGTATAACGATCAAAGACTTCACCACTTTGATTTAGAATCTGATCAATCATTGTTTCAATATCTGCAGCATCAAAGATACTCAAATCAGAATAATCAGCATGCATATTCATGGTAAAGAATCCAGCTTGTGATGGTCCTTCGAAACCGTGAGCTTGTTTCTGAACAAAAGTGTCATTAACAAGGATATAGACATCTGTCTCATCTCTTAATACAGTGATTTTATTGGTATTTTGATAACTAAATCCCACCGGAAGTACGACACCATCTGGCCACTGCCATTCTCCCCATGTACTACCAGTTTTTCCACCTTCTACAATGAGGCCGTAATAATTATTAAAGCCGACAAAAGGATCTAAGAAATAATTTAGAATTCGTTGATTGTCTTGTCCGATAATCACTCCAACTTTAGGGAATTGATCATTGTTTAAAATAACTAAATCGCTGACATTCACACTAAATCCGTACAATTCACTATTAACTTCTTTTAGATAGACCCATTGATCATATCCACCATTTTGAGTTGCCCCATCATCTGCAATATCGAAACCAGGGGTTGGATTTATAAATGTGTCATTTTCTGGTGTTTCTGATGCAAGAATGAGATTATCAAGAGTTGCCTCATTATGAATTACGTAATTGGTATAAGTTGCTGTCATATTCATTGTGTATAAACCAGCTTGCGTATCATCTTCAAATTCATGTTCGCGTTTAACAATGAATTGATCATTAACAAAAATATAAACATAAACATCATCACGAACAACAGTGATTTTATTCTTTTCGTGATAATCAAATCCAATTGGTAATGGAATACCATCGTTCCATCCCCAGTTTTGCCATACGCCATCAACTCTTTCACGTGGCACTAAAACTCCATAGAAATTATCGTAGTTAACAAAAGGATCTAATAAGAACACCAAGAGTTCATCTTCATTTTGACCTACAATAACACCAACTTTTGGATATTGGTCATTATTTAAAATATCAATATTGCTAATTTCAACACTAAATCCATATTTTGATCCATAAACATTTTTAAAGAATGTGAATTGATCGTATCCACCGGTTTGACGAACTAAAATATCATCATTTTGAACTTCAAAACCAGCTGTACCATAAATACCAAATTGACTATCACCAAACATATTACCAGCTTCACTGCCTGGCTTTTGATGATTAAATGTGACATATGCACTTGGAT
The DNA here is from genome assembly GCA_023431045.1 of Bacillota bacterium. Taxonomy (GTDB): domain Bacteria; phylum Bacillota_I; class Bacilli_A; order Acholeplasmatales; family Acholeplasmataceae; genus Acholeplasma. Next base: position 13,427 of record JAEYXZ010000127.1, read on the forward strand.
TATTATGAGCCAATCCATGTCCATTCCAACGATATTCATTTGAGCCTAATCCAAAAGCATCAACAAAAGCTGGAAAAATGTCAATTGTATCCGGTTTCTCTTGTAAACCTAAGGTTCCCCAGGAAACAAATATTTCAACAAAATACCCGTTAGATTGTCGATTTTCATCGATATCTTTCTCAAAAGAATCAATCACTGTTCCGTCAACGGATGCAGCACTCATAAACGGTAAAAAATAATAACTCCATGGATATCCATCTGGAGATGGGGTACCAATCCAAGATTCTTTCGTGTTAATTGCGGAAACACGTAGTTGAATGTAATCCTTGGTTAATGTTGTTTTACTATTGGTTGGATTAATGTAAACCTCAACTGAATCATTCTTAAAGATTTGACGATTCGAATCATAATAGACTTTAGAATCTACTCTTTCTATTCCAATCAGTAAGCCCAATTCACCAAAATACGCTTTGAGTGACATTTGTTGAGTTTCATCTTGCGGTGAACTAAAACTTAGTGCATCCAAATCATCGTAAAAACTTTCATCAAGTTTTCCATCTAGTGCAATATTTTCATCAATTTCAGTAGCGTTAAAATCAATATCATCAGGATATGTGGGATTGGTAAAACTATACCCACCACTACAAGAACTAAGAAAGATAACAAACATAATCAATAATAATAGACTTATTTTTTTCATGATTGTACCTCCTTACTTTCCAATCACAACAATTTCAGAAATTGAAATTGCATGACTTGAATTAATAACGATTGTTATTTGTTTGGTTTTTGTTTCACTAAATTCGGCGATAAATGCTCCTCCTGGACGCATTTCAGGAAACTCAGCAAATTCACGATTAATATAACTTTCATTGAACCCTAAGT
>JAEYXZ010000088.1 GCA_023431045.1 Bacillota bacterium
GTGTAAATCCATAATTGGATACACCATACTCAACCCATTCTTTAACTGACTCTGTTACATCGTAAATCATTCTACGATTAACAATATAATAACCATAAAAATCTACTAGATTAGTATCTGGAGTTGGTCTATTACTCCAATTGACATTATCGATCTCAAATCCTGTTAGATTCTTATAAACATTAATTTGGAAATTAGTTACTGCGCTATCGGTTCTTTTAAATTCCATATGCGCATAAGTGATGATTTGATTGTTTAAATATGATGGCAATGTTAGCTTAATTAAACTTCGATATTCATAATTTGCTGAACCACCTACTTTTAAGGTAGTCGAGTCTTTGAAATTAGAACCTGAACTTCCTTGATAAACATAGGTGTCTTCAATAGTAGAACCTGTACTTGGAATTGAAACAGTTGGGTCTATTAATACTGGAAAAATTGCAGTTTTTAACCATGCATTATTAGGTGTAATAGTGATTGTATATGTATCCTTTTTCTTTACTTCATATGATATTTCAACCTCATCTGATACATTTCCTTCACTATCTACCATAAACATTTCATCTAGTGAGAATACGACAGTACTTTCATCATTAATAAAAGATAGTCTACCTACTTCGGTTTCAACAAGTTGTAAATCTTTAACATCATATTCGAAAACTAAACTCAAATTTTCAGTATATGCCTTAACATAGATATTTTCTTTAATCTTACTTCCAGTTAACAGATATTCAATATCTGTGTTTGGTAAAACATTAGAGTAATAAACCGATGAAGTCAATTTGCGTAATTCTGATAGATTTTTTTCGTTTGCTTCATTGTTTTTCTTTTCTGAATTTGAAGATTGTGAGTTTATCAATTTCCAGTTTATTTTATAATCATTAATCGTTAATTTAACTTTTTTGTTAGAACTGAGTACTTTAGGAAACTTAACATCAAAAGCATTATCTTTGTTACTTAGTTAATTACCTGATTCTACTAGAGTGTTATCAATATCGATAAATGCACCATCTTTAAGATAATGAACAGTATCCGGATAAATGGCTACTTCGTAAGTGCCATCAATTTTCTTAAATACTTTTTGATCTGTTGTTCTTAAAGATTCAATTTCAACATCCAAAGGTATTTCAGATGCTGCAACATCATTAAATTGTGCGATGTTATCGTTTGATTCTGACACTTCTTTTGTTTCTGTGTTTGCATCATTTGAAAATGCATTAACAACAGGTGAAAGGAAGGTACCTACAAGCGTCAAGATAAAAGCTACTACTGCAAACACTTTTTCAAATCTAATCAAGCATCTGATTGAATAATCAATCACTCTCTTACTTCTTTCTGGGGAGAACCATTTCATGATAAATACCTCCATTTAATATTTGTAGACTTGGCTTTACCAGTTTTATTTTATCATTTAATGAAAACTATAACGCAAAGAAGTTTTCGCTTAATAACGAAAATAAGTCTGTCAGTATCCGTAACTTTGGTTGACACTATAGTTACTTTTTCAACTATGGATAAGAACTCTTGAAATGCTTAAAAAAATTACTGAGATGCGTTAGGAGCTTGTTGAATATATTGATAGGATCTAGGTTCTTATTTTTAAAATATACTTAGTACAATTGTAATAATGTGATTACTCTAAAAGGACGTTACAATTGTATTCTATAATGTTCAGAACTCGTAATAATGTATAGTTACCCACGAAACAAAAAGTGCAGGATTGCTCCTACACTTTTATCTTAATACAATTAATTTAAGTGTGCCCAACCATCGGTACCAATTGCCCACTCGTTTGAGTTTGCAATCGTTGGAAGGTTAGTTTGCCACCATGACGCCTCAAAGACAAAGTCTCTTGAGATGACTTCAGTGACATTATTTAATCCACTTGATGGTAACCACATTGGATCAGTCGCCTGGAGTACATAATAATTTGAAACAGTTGTTTTACCTGCATCAGGATTACCAATGATGTAACCATGGAATTTAGAGTATTCACCTACGCCATCTGTTTGTAGTGTGAAATCCACATCAGCAAATAAATTAGTGACCAATATCTTCGTTGTTGTATTATCTTCTTTACCTGCAGTAATACCTAAATTATGACGTCCATTGACTGTTACATTAAGTAAGACGAGGCGATCAGCTTCTAGGAATGAGCGGACACGTCCGAGAATGACCCCAATCATGTCTGATTGAACATGGCTAAGTGATAGACCGTTGACGTAAATATCCGTCATAAAGACCCTGGTATTTGTTTCGTTACCACCAATGAGTCCACCGGTATACTTAGCTGCTGTGACATAAGCTTCTATTTCAACATTGATAACCTTTATATTATCATAATAAACATTACCAGTTCGAATTCTTCCAAGTAATGCTGCAGCATAGTTGTTACGGCTACTAACACTAGAGTTTTGAACTGTGATATTGCTAAACCATGCAGATCCATAGACATAGGTTGCAATAATACCTGCATCATCTGATGGTTTTGATTCAACTAAGACATTTGGATCATCAGAGGATGGAGCCCATAAGGAATCAACGGTAAAGTGGACTTCGTCAATGACAAGGTTCTTAACCATACCACCATTAATCGTCATGAATAATCCACCACGAAGAACTGTTTTATCTAAGTTATAAAGTTTATAGTTTTGTCCATCAAAGATACCTGAGAAGACGTTAGATGTTGATAATAAATCAAGTCGTCCAGATGATAAATCGATATCGTTTTGCAAAATAAAGTATTTACCAACGGTACTAATCGCTGTGACCATTGCGTTGAAGTCTTCAATATCTTCAACTAGAATGATTTCTTCGTTTTGAAGTTTAACACGCACGAGTTCTGATAACATGTCGTCACGATCGGTATACATGTAGATATATTTCTTTCGATTAGTCGGAACCTTTTCAATATTTCCATTGACTGCATTGATTACGCTTGATTGAAGTTCAGCAAGCGATGCAACTTCTTCTCGCGTCAAGTCTGGTAAATCAGAGAATGCATAGTAAAGTGTTCCTGTATTTCGATACACACTATAACCAATATTAACAAAACCATCAAATTCACGTGATATATCGGTACGATAAATTTCGTTTGCTAAATTTGGATCATAGACTAATACATCTTGTGTCTTAACAACAACATCATTTGAATCATGTAAATTGGTAAATGTATAAATGACTTCATATGTACCAGCTGTTGATAGATTTAATAACGATGTGTCGACATCAAGTGAATAGTCAACCCCATTAACGTAATTTGTTCCACCTTTATAGAAGTTTCTAACTTGTGGATTTTGTGCAACAAAAGTTCCACCAATTGGTAGTAAATCTTCCTCAACTACTATTGAGTCTGGATTAATCATATGTCCTCTAACCGCTCCTGGTGCAAGTGGTGCCGATAAGATTGGTCTAATTTCTAACCAGTTTAAACCAGGAATTGTTCCTGGACCTACATAATTATCCTCTAGAACACGACCGAGTTGTTCTGGTTCGACAGTGAAATCATATTGACTTCCATCATTATAGCGATATGGAATATTTTGATAGTTTTGAAGATAGAATGGAATGCGCGGCATATTCGTATTGGTTTGAGTCCATAACGTAAAGCGATCGCCACCCTCTTGACCTTCATAAGAATCACCTTGGTAATAGTTCACACCTTGAATCAAGATGGAGTTAGTTACTTTATAACGACCGGTATAATCTGGATCGTTTATTGCATCTTGGTGTGTCTTGATAGGTTCAGCGACATTGACAAATTTGGAGTTTTCCATCCAAACTGCCCCTTCTTCGGTTGGTACAATTGCTTGTGAAACAATCGAAGAACCAGTCCCTGAGACCATTCCTTTATATTGGGATAACTGGGTATGATCGTATAACACATTATACATATGAACATCCCCTTGACGAAGTCTTGGTAGACGGTCCGCTAGGTTTCTAAACAATGAGTGATGGATTGTCACGGTAATGGTATCAAATCCAAGACCCATGGTTGTATTTCCTAAATTGAATCCTTTTTTATTAACAGATGTATATAAAATGATTTGTTCAGGTGTTAAAAATTCTCTCATCTTAACATATCTTGATTCTGCTGGTGACTTAACACCCATATAGTTTTCTTCTAACCAATTAATTTGTTCTTCAATGAATTCAGTTGGTTGGAAGTCAAAATCTAAGTATGAGAAGGTAAAGTTAGAAGTAAAACCTTTAACGTCTACTAATCCATCATAGGAGTGTTCTAACTTCAAGTGGTCAAGCCATAGACCTGTGGTTGTTTCAATGGTGAAATAATCCCAGTCTAGGTCATCATAATTACCTGCTAGATCATCATCCCATTCCCAAATTCCCATCATATGCAAGTTTCTAAAGACGATATCTTTAGAGGTTTTAATGCTAATTGTTAAATGAGAAATCTTTGCACCATAATCCGAATAGACCATCAAGAATTCACGGTCTTGTAGAATCCATTGACCAATCCCGTTTTCGATTAAACGTGGATGGAGTGCAGGAACATTTGGATTCATTCTAAAATATTCTTGATTATCAAGCATTTCAGCAATTTCAGTTGGAGTTTTACCTGCATCAGCTAATACTTCTTGTAGGTGGTAATAACCCAGATTCAAATCTGCAGTAATTTTAATAATTTTAATATTATAATCAGCAATCGCTTCTAAAAATTCGATTTCGTTACTGACTTCAACAACTTCATCTTCATAACTTTGACGATTTTTAATACTTAATGATGCATAACCATAATCACTCTTATAAGCGTCTAAACTAAAAATCACCGTATCAACTGGAGGGATTGAGACGGTATAGACTCTTGAACGAGTAATATTGTTGTATCTAACAATAACGGTTAGTGTTACTTCAGTTAATTGATCTTGTGGATGAACAATCCCTTGATTGGTGATTGCCATTGCATTACTGGTAATCCAATTAATCGATGCATTATAGCCCGGTACTTCTCTTGGAAGTAAAAAATCTTCTGTGGTTGTTTCAGGTATATCAAAATAATCAAAAATTGCGTTAAATGCTAACTCATCTTGATTGATAACTTGTTTTGCAAGAACAGTAAATCGTTTTTCATCTGTTAATTGTCCAATGCTTAAGGTTGCCCCTAAAGTGACATATGTATCAACTGCTGGTGCGTGAAAAAACGCACTTCCACCATTAACTTCCAAAATATCTATCCGTGAGGAGTTCCAAGCAATCGTTACAACACCTGCTTCTTGGTTAATTGATGTTGGTAAAGTGATATCTTGAGTGACCCATGCTCCTTGGTCGGTACCACCAAAAATAAGTTCTAGTTCTGCTTTGGCTGTTGCTAGTGCTTCAGCCTCAGTTTGGCCTTCTTCAATAGGTACTTGATCACATGCTATTAAAACAAATATGAATGTTAATGTTAGGATGGATGCTATTAATTTCTTTATCATCGTTGTCCCCCTTTAGTTGGTATCGCTTACATTTTAACGCATAGCGTTATTGATGTAAATAGTTATTTTGCATATAAATATAGACATCTTGCCCATATCAAAGGATGCTATCTTTTAGTATAATGATATCGAGGTGACTATTGTGTACGAACTAATTGAACGTTATTTAAATCGCTTAATGAAAGAATCAACACCTGAAAAACCATTCTGGAATATCGAACTCAAACGAGCTAACAAACAAAACAGATGGAACTATATTGATGGCTGTATTACATCCTCCTTACTTGCATTACATCAAGTAACCAATGATGATAGATACTTTAATTTTGTTGAATCATTTGTTGATTACTATATTTTTGATGATGGAACGATCCGAGGATATGACCCTTATGAATTCTCCACTGATGATTTATCTGAATCTAAAGTATTATTCTATTTATATCAACAAACTAGGAAAGCAAAATATTTAAAAGCAATCCATCACACGTATCTTCAGGTGGAACACCATCCACGAATTTCAACAGGTAATTTTTGGCATAAGAAAATATATCATGATCAAGTATGGCTTGATGGACTGTATATGATGCAACCATTC
>JAEYXZ010000014.1 GCA_023431045.1 Bacillota bacterium
ACATTGAGCCATCCACTACCTAAAGTTGGAACACCATCAATTGAACCAAGGGCAACCGGAGTACCGACTGTACCATCATCAAAAACTGGTGCAACTAATAGATCATTTAAACTGAGTGTTCCAGGCATTTCTTGTTTTAATCTAAGGACTAAGTGAGTATTTTCAGCACTTGCTCCTTCTTCAAGGAATTGACCGTAAAAACCATCCGGTTGGATTGTTTTATAATCACTGACTACTGTACCAACAGTTCCACTCCAATAATCCTTGTTTTGACTGTAATCTGAACCTTCATAAGGATAAATAGGATTTGGTGATTTTGAGTAATAAGCATCTTTAATTTCTAAGATTCCACTACCAGTTTCAGAGGTATTCATTAAGTGAAAACCAACCAAACTACCACCTGCTAAAACATCTGGATGTGTTTGTTTACCAATATATGATTTACCATCAAGTGTATCTGGAATACTGATAACATAATTATGCCAGGTTCCATCAAGTTCACGTACATTTGGTTCTAAATCTGGATCAAGTGTTTCGACAAAAGGAACCACTAAAACTTCATGATTATCATCAAGTCTAAAACCGATCGATAAATCATGAATAGATGCACCATGTGAACCTCTTAATCTTAAGACTAAATATTGGAAAGTTGCTGATGCAGCATTAGCACCACCTGCTTGTTTCCAAAGCGCACCATCTGGGTCTCCTCCGATTTCACCGGAATAACCAACACGAATGAATGGTTGATCCGTATGAACGCTAGCATCAGAAACCAGTGGAGTTCCTGCAACAGTACCATCCATCGAGCCATCAAGTGGTTGGTCAAAGTCTTCATTAAAGACACGACCTTCATCAGCTGGTGAATCAGGAATACCGATAAAACTATATTCAGCAACTAAAGTAATGTCTGCTGCAATCGGTGTACTAAAGTCAAATACGGCACCATTTAGTAACCATCTCTGGAAACTAAAGTACATCTTTGTTGGAGCACCTGGTGCAACAGCTAATTCACCTGATTGAACAGTTTGCATTGGAACTGCATCCCCACCAACAGAGTTAAAGGTAACGTCGTATTCTTCAACTGGAACTATGACTTCTTCCCACTGTGCAACCAAAGTAATGTCTGCAACAATGGGTGTTTGGAAAATAAATTCACTTGTTCCAAGGAACCATCCTTCAAATGTAAAACCTGTTTTAACAGGATCGTTTGGCTCTGCAACTGTCTTACCCTTTTCCACTTCAACTTCAACCGGTGTTGACCCGTTATCCGCATCAAAAGTGACTGTGTATTTTTCTGGTACTGGTGGTTGTTCTTCAACACAACTTGCCAAAATAAATACCATGAGTAAGAAGATGACGAGAGTCCATGTAATTTTCATACCATTTCTCATAATATCTCCTATTGAATAAGTAAGATAGTTTACTTAATGTTTTATTTTGTTGACGACTATCCGTCTTTTTATAAACGAAATGAATAGATTATTCGTAGACACTAATTTCTGAGAATTGAGCGCCATATCCGCCTGGTGCACTATTTACAGAGACGATTAGGATGATTGATCGCATCTCAATACTTTCTGGTAAGACAATTGAAACCATATTACCTGATTGAGCAACAAATGTATATGGTTTTGGTCCATCAAATAAATCCGTCCAATGATCAGAAACCAGTTGTGTTTCAGAGTTTAGTGAGTATTTAATTTCAATGGTTTGAGTACGATCTGGCCAACTTGATAATGGTGGTAAATGAAGATTGATGATTCTAACATCATAGACTGAACCCATATCAACGATAATCCAACCAGGCCATACATTTTTCTTTGATTCGAAATAAGTAGAAACATCACCATCCGTTAACTTTTCTGGATTATAAACATCTTCATACTGGCTTGCATAAGGTGTTTTTCCATAAGTTAATGAAGCTGGATAAAACTCAACATATCTTAAGAATGGCGTTTCCGAATAAATAACATTATCGGCATAATAGAATCTTAGTTGAACAGCAATATAATCACCTGGTGCTAATCTAATATCAACATAATTGTTCTTTGAAGGTGAAAACTCATAATCTTCACCATTTAGTTTCTTCGAGAATACTGGTAGACCCGTTGTTGAATGAGTTGATGTTGCAGCATATACAGAAATGTTTTGAGTGAAGAAATATGGTGAATCCGTTTCACCAAAGAGACGAATCGACCCAACTTTATAAGCACTGTCAAACATGACTGATAATGCAACATAGCTTGCTTTAGTTGCATCTTCTGGCCAAGTGCTACTCATCCAAGTTTCATCATTATCAACTAAGACGTTATCAACGTCGTGACCTTCTTGATCATAATTATCAAGTGCTGCTCCACCCCAATCTTGAGGTGAGATTCCATAAGTTGAGCGAACTGTGAAATCACCTGAAATTTTACTACCTGCATAAGGTGGTTCAGCTTTTGAAATCGCGAATTCTGGTATCTCGATCGCCACTTGTTCACGTGCTGGTACAACAGTTTTATCAACCACATAATAATCACCTAGTTGCAACTCATAATAATGATAAGGATGTGCTCCGGTCGGCTCATTTGATGATGTTACTGAGATGTTTGATACAAATCCATTGGCATTAATTTGACTCGAACTCATTAATGGTTCACCTCTAAAGTCAACATCTTTAAAATAAATGTTTGATATATTTTTATTTGTATCAAATCCGTTCATACGGATGATTAAATCCGAGGATGTACTACCTATCTTCTGATCATTTAATACTTTAATGTTTTCAAAGTAAACATCAGATATTGTTCCTCGTTCAGTTTGACTCTTTGACCAATCCGCATTAAAGGCAATCGTCATATCAATTAAGAAATTATCGTAACTTTCAGTCCATACATCACCGACTTGATAAGCATCTTCAATGGTGATGTTTCTAAAGTGAATTTGACTGATATCAGCTTGGTCTGCATTATGAATACTCATTGCTGCTTTATGATAGTTATGAAGCACAGTGATATCTTCGAAAACGACGTTTTCTATACTTGCACCATAGGTTTCATACCCAACTTCCATTGATTGTGCCAAGTCTGTCCAAACGATGATATTAGAGAATAACACATTGGATGTTGATTGATTATTAACGTTTTTTACAACTAATGAATCATCCCATGTTCGAACAAATGAGTTTCTTACGATGACATCATGACATGATTGAATGGAGATACCATCACCATTCGGACGTGCTGTGATGATTTTTATATTATCAATGGTTAAATTGGTTGATTCTTGTGCATGAATCGTCCATCCTGCAGGATCTAGGAAGGCGATACCTTCGATAAAGACATTATTCGTATGTTGAAGTTCAATCGGTATTGCTCGCTCAGATGCTTCTGTTCTAGGATATATGGAACCACTAATAATCCCACGGCCACGAATAGTAATGTCTTCTAGACCATATGCATTAATTTGACCATAAACGAGTGCCCCACCCGCTAAATAAAGAGTCTGTCCTGAAGACATTGGAATGGTATCTGTCTTCCAGACACCCGGTCCTAAATAAATGATTGAATCATCAAGTGCAGCTTCTTCAGCTGTGATTGGATCTTCTTCAATTGGATTTGCAAATAAATGAATAACCTCTTGAATAACTGATCCATTGGGTTGAGTTTGTGGAACTGGGTCGTTTAGTTGTATTGTATAATTGGCTGGATATTCTAAATCAAATGAAATCACGTTATTACTAACTGTGACATCAATCTCATAGATGAGTGGATGAACACTCGCTTTCGTTACTTCATAGTCATCAAGAATGGTAATCTCAACATGGACTTTACCTAAAAAATCAAAACTAGCAACTGAAGTATAGGTTGTCGCATTAACCCATGTGAAACTTCTTTGATGATTGACCAGTGTTTCATAGACAAATAAGGAACTATCCTCAACTTTAATATCGTAGCGTTTAGAAGATTGTAAGATATCAGGCATATCATAGATTTTAAGTTCGGTTGATGTTTGAATTCCAGATAGGATTGTCACGGTGAATGAGGTATGAGTATCTTGATAAGTCACTGTAACGGTAGAAACACCAATCACACTTGAGTTGAACCCTGAAAGTTCATAATCCGTTACAACTTGATCTTGTCCTTGATGATGATATGTCACAATTAAGCCTGTTGGGTCAAAAGATTGACCGAGATAATAGGTATCCTTGTAATCACCACTGACTGATAGACTAGATTGCACGGTTTCAGTACATGCAAATAAAATCATCGTAATCATTATGAGCAGGAAAGTGATTGAAATTTTTTTAATAGTTGTCATAAATACTCCCTTGTTGTTATATTTCTTTTTTATTATACACCTAGTAAATCAATAATGGAAGCGTTTTTAT
>JAEYXZ010000021.1 GCA_023431045.1 Bacillota bacterium
TCAATATCCCTATCCGGCGGAATAATGGAAGCGAACTTTGAACAAATGAGAACTAAAGCTGCGATGCTTGTTAATTCTAAGAAACACATCTTACTTGTAGATCATACAAAATTTGACCGATTCTCACCGTATAAAACATGTGACTTTTCGCAGATTGATATCATAGTTACAGATATAATGCCCCCAAGAGAATATGTCGAATTCTTTGATTCTATAAATGTGAAACTTGTCATTGCTGGTAACTAATCAATCAATTACTATAAAAAAACACCCCATCATATGAGTAGATTTTATCGGGGTGTTTATATTTATTAATATTTTAAGACAGCATACATTAACGAGAGATTACAATACACTACAATGTGTTGGTTTTACAATTGGATTAAAACTAATAATATTATTAAAATTAAGTAAATCAGTTACATATCATACACTGTTAATATATTTGCAGGTGTCTTTCTTAGTAGTAAAAACATCGGTAATAAACCAACCAATATATGCACACCATATAAGACAACAACACCAATTAAGAAGCTCAGTGGGTTTACATCAATATTGAATGCGAAATCAATAGGTGATGATGCAACAGATGCTATAAAGTTTGTCATGACGAGAAAACCAATGAACGATGAGAACGTTGTAATAAGTATAATTTCAATACTGAAGCTTAATAACAATTCACTACGTCTGACCCCTAAAGCACGATATACTGCGATTTCATATATTCGATTAATCATTGATGAACGCATGATAAAGTAGAATCCAATAAGTGCCAGTGCAATTCCTGCAATGGATTGTCCGGTCACCGATGCGATCGATGCCGCGATGAATTGATCATTTGCTTTCTTAGCAGTTTCCCACTCATAAGCAACATCAAATCCAGCATTTTCTAATCGATCATATGCCAATTGATGATTTTCAGCATAAATAGCAATTTTACTTGATGACAATTGTAGGCTATACAAATTAGACTTTAACTGTTCAGTTGGTTGATCGGCCATATGACTTAATGAAGTTGCTTCAGTTAAAGCATTTAGGTTTCTAAAGAATATCGCTGGTCTTACTGCTTTTGCGATACCAACGACTGTATATTCTTGAACACTAAAATTAAAAGTAATCTTTTCATTGATAAGCCCTTCAGCACTCCATATACCGATTGGTGTTAAACTTTGTTCTATTAATTCATCCGAACTATAGAAACCATATGAGAGGACAATTTCATACGGAGAACTTGGTAATTCTCCATACATTAAATCTGATTCATTTAGTTGAGAACTATACTCATATTTTTTCGCTGTAAATATGTCATACCGGCTATGTGGCGCAACAATGGCAGAATTTCCTTCAAATTGATTCACGTTAATTTCAAAAGATATACCATCCAATGCATCAGTTAAATCAGTATAGGTGTGATTTCCTTTTTCAAAAACGATATAATTCTCATCTTTTGTTAGATAGTCATCATAACTTCTAAAAATAAGTGATAAATAACTATAAGTGGAAAATGCAACAAATAATCCTGAAATCATAAAGATAAATAACATAAGTCTACCTTTGGTACCAAATGTAATCAAACGTTTAAATGCAATCCACAAGCTATTTTTAAATGAAATTGTACTGGATCGACTCTTAGTTAAGTTTTGATGATCTAGGACACTTGTATCAAAACTTGTTTGAAGTAATTCTTGTTTAGTTTTCGCTTTGAAATGTTCATCTTTTAACTCAATATGTGATGATGAATCTAGTACTTTAACTTTATCCGAATATTCTCCAAGATCTAGATAAAGTGTTTTATTTCGAATGATGAATTTTACATTAAGTGGATAATGTTCGGTTGAATCTGAGTAGTATTTCACAGATACATCATGATCATTTAGATCAGTTAATTGATTTAAATCTTTCAGGTATATCGTGTTTTCATAACCAAGATTGTGTGCATTATCAGAATCGTTAATAACATCACCAGTGATTTTACCATCTGATAAAGAAATGATCCGATCACCATAGAAGTTAGCTATTTCTTTTTCATGGGTGACAAGAATAACGAGTTTATTAACTGAAATCATTTTAATAATATTCATGATTTCTAAGGTGTTTTTACTATCTAGATTACCCGTTGGTTCATCGGCAATAATAACCTTTGGATTTTTAACTAGCGCTCTTGCGATTGCAACTCTTTGTTGTTGACCACCAGATAACTGAGTCGCTTTTTTCTTTCTGAATGGATACATGTTGACTTGTTTAAGGATATATTCAACCCGTTTTGTAATTTCTTCCTGATCCTTAATACCAATCATCTTTAAGACAAAAGCAACATTATCAAAAACTGATAGTTCAGGCATCAAATAATAGTTTTGGAAGATATAGCCAATATGTTCGTTTCTGATGCGATCCCAAGTTGATGCGTGATATTTACTAACTTTTTGATTATAAAAATCAATTTCACCGCTTTTAACGCTATCTAAACCACCAATAACATTTAGTAATGTCGTTTTCCCTGAACCGGACGCACCTAAAAGAACGACTAATCCTTTTTCAGGAAATTGGAGTGAAACGTCGTTTAATACATGAATTTGATTCTTCTTTCCTTTATTAAAGAACTTCTCTAAATGTTTGACCTCTATCATGCCATTTCCTCCTTACTATAAGAAAGATTTTCAATAATTGTAAAGCGGAAAATTCGACGATTAAAACGAAGACCTAACCAAACACTAAAGAAAATAAAGGTAGCAAACATAATGAGGTAATCATTGAACGTAATTTCTCTAAATACCATTTGATAGAAATAATCTGATTGAACAATTAAACTGATAATGACGAAATTAATGATAATAGACATAATCATCATAAATATTTGTTCAACAATTACTAATATCCCTAATTTGGACTGGTTTGCACCTATCGCACGATAAACAGCAAAATCTTTTTTTCTAGCATGCATAACATTTTTAAAGACTGCATGTAAAATCATGAACAAGAATAATGCCACAATGAAAGCAAGCGTGTAATAAAGGATTGAGAGTATATATAAGATTGGACTAAAAATACCACCAAGCATCCCTTCATCATCGGCAGGATAAACGATTCTAAATCGCGTGGGGTCAACTGAGTTCTTTATTTCAACAGCAGTTTGTGCATCATCAGCAAAGATCGTCATCACGTCACCAATGCCATTTTCATCGTAGTAACTACTATGGAAATAAATGCGACCACTATTACCATCATTGATAATTCCTGTTACAGTAAATGTTCCAATAACATTAGATCCAACATCTCTTAATTCCAGTGGATGATCGGTATCGATATCGCTATAGTAATTTGATACTAAAACTTCATTTGCAGCGTTAGGAAACTCACCATTCACAAATAGACCTGACATATTGAGTTCAAGAAAATGAGTAATATCGGTTGCAAAACTATAGTATGGTATCTCATATCCATAAGTATTCGTATACGTCAAGTGACTCAAATTATCATCATCTAGCTTAGTGATATTTGGTTCAAAAATGGCTTGATTTGATAAAGAATTAAGATATGAGATATCGTTACTGGTAAACACATCTCCATCTTTTCTTAACACAACCAATCTTGTATCTGGCATCCGATTGATTGCAAAATCATCAAAATAACTTTCGCCAACAGGCAATAAACCTCCACCACCTAAATCGGTTGCTCGTAAGCTGTACATGAGTGTTGAATAAATAAATGTGAATGAAAACAAGATTGCTACTTGAAGAAGAATAAAGAATAATAATCTTCTTGGTGTTGCAAACATATTTCTAAGTGCAAAAAGCATGACCGTTGGAAATGTCATGTGTTTCTTAGATGGAATGACTGGGTTTTCTTGTTTTTCCGTTTTGATAAGTGTTTTATCTTCAACAACTTCACCGTCATGCATCTTTATTTTCCGTGTCGCATAACGTTCAATTTGCTCAAAATCATGGGTAACAACGACAATCAGCTTATCTTTTGCAATTTGATGAAGTAGTTCAATAACATTCTTACCAGATTCTGAGTCAAGATTTCCAGTTGGTTCATCAGCAACAATAATGGGAGAATCTTTTGCTAAAGCTCTTGCAATAACACAACGTTGCTTTTGTCCACCCGATAACTTTGAAGCCTTATGATGTTTATGGGAGGATAGCCCAACTTGTTCGATAAGTTCTAGTGCTCTTTTCCGACGTTCTCTTCTTGGATAATTTTGGATTTCCAAAGCTAGAACGACGTTTTGGTAAACCGTATATGAATCAATGATGTTATAGTTTTGAAAAATAAATCCAATATATTTAGAACGATAATTTTCCCAATCCTTGATTGTATAGTGGGAAGTTTCTTCGTTAAATAAATACATTTCCCCATCTTCATAACTATCCAAACCTGAAATCACGTTTAATAACGTAGATTTACCAGATCCTGATTCACCAGTGATGACAACGAGTTCACCGATGTCAAATGTTAATGATACTTTACGCATCCCAACGGATACTGAATCAGCATTTTTATAATACTTAGAAACTGTGTCTAATTTTATGAGTGCCATCGTTATTCCCCTATAATGTTTAAGATTTCACTTGGATGATCAATTAAATATGTTGGATTTAAGGATTTTAGACTATCTTTTGATCGAAATCCCCAGGTTACAGCAATCACATCGCAGCCGACATTGTTTGCTGTTTCGATATCGACTTCCGAGTCAC
>JAEYXZ010000061.1 GCA_023431045.1 Bacillota bacterium
TGGACTGCAACTTGCTGAGTGAAAGACGACGGAATGAAACGGAATGGAGCGGAGTGAGCTCGCGATGGAAGTGAATGAAGTTTGTGGTTATATGCGTGGCTCGTGTTGAGATTCATAACCCAAACGAAATGAACGTGTGCGTTGGATAGCGAACGTAGCGCAATGAAGAGTAATGAGGACGACTGAACGAAGCGGGATGCAGGACACAGGAGCTGCCGTGAGGAATGACGCAGCCAAAGCAAAAGGCCCGCCACGGGCGGGCAGGCATGACAGCATGTAACCCCGGCCTAAAGCCGGGGCGAAAAGTTGGTGCTGTTTGTGTGGAAGCATGTGTGTTAGGAACAGCACGGACTTTGAGGTGCTGGCGTGACCTTTTGCGGCAAGGAATGACGAACACCTTATAACCTGCGGGGAGAGTGCGAGGAGACTGGTTTATTACCTTGGCTTTGTTTAGTATCTTGACTTGGCTTTCTAATACTATTCTTACAATAAACTATACATAATCTAATCCGCAAGGGAAATGAATTCAGCACTACTAAAAACATTGATTGTTCTTTTACTATTCCATAGCACAGAGTCATTTTCTCAAGTTGATGTAACTATCGAGAAGGCATATCAACTTTTAGTGGAGCGGAAATTTCACCAAAGCAAGACATTAATTGATTCCCTAAGGTCAACTACTGTCTCATCTTCAGCC
The DNA here is from genome assembly GCA_023431045.1 of Bacillota bacterium. Lineage (GTDB taxonomy): Bacteria > Bacillota_I > Bacilli_A > Acholeplasmatales > Acholeplasmataceae > Acholeplasma. The sequence goes on from JAEYXZ010000061.1 coordinate 698, forward strand.
CCATTAAATATATCGAAATATTATTTTTTAATCTCTGCTCATAGCATTAATGATTCGGCAAATGCAAACGCATTCTTGAAAAAGGCTTTTGAAACAAATGTTGCGTCCAATGGAAATGCGTACACGTTAAGATTAGATATTTATGACGCGTCAATGAAAGTAAATTCAGAAAACTCCCAGTTTCTTTTAAACAAAATAAGGAAGATGGAGGCTGCAGTAGTAAAAGAGTCAAACAACGAACTAAGTTGTTACTACTACAGACAGCTGGCTAGGCTACATTTCGGTGTAGGTAATTATAAGGAGGTTCAAAAATCAGCGAATGAATCTTTAAAATATTGCAAGTCCCTTTTGGACGTAAATACCAATATGGATTTGATCATAAGAAGCAAGTTATTAGTAGGAGACACTGCGTCTGCTTGTGCAAATGCCAAGACCTTTCTGATGACGAATCTAGAATCATTTGATCAAAGTGACTTCAACTATTTTACTGGGTTACTTTATCAAACATACAGTAGAGAGACAAAACTGACTAATGAACGTGATTTTGCCAATTTAAAATCAAGAATTGAAATGAGTTTAGGGAAGAGTTCTTCACAATATTTAGGACTACTAAATTCGCAAAGGCTATTTTCTATTGAATTAATGGATTTTAAACAGGTGGTTGATTTGTCAGAGGAGATTGAGTCTCAATTTAATAAGTTTGTGAGTGAGCAATATCAAACTCAATTTCTCTGTGAATTTCTTTCTAACCTAGCCGAGTCCTACTATCATATTGGTAGAATAGAGGATTCATATAATGTAGCGGTTGAAGGATTTAAGAAATGCAACGGGGTAAATAACTATTACGCATGGTTGACTACAACATACTTAGTGAAGAATGCATCAAATGATAATATATCAACATTGGGTTTTTTTAATAATTGTATAAATGGTATTAGCGGAAACCTGAAAACGATCCATGATTGGGAGATACTCTCGTTCGTGTTAGAAGACAAATGGGACTATATTGTTGAGAATACCAACCTTGAAATGGCCAAATCCTTTAGAGGCACATTAGACTCATTATTTCTGTCATATGAAAATGCATATAGGGAAGATCCAGTAATGCTTGCTGATAATTTAAGTGGTTATGCCTCGGACTATTTGAAAATTGGATTACCAGAGAGATTCTTCGAGTTAAGCTACAAGGCTGATAAATTCTATGCTATTTATCTGGGTGAACAAAGTGAAGATAGACTTTTTAACCTAAATGATATTGCTGTCGGGTATAAGGAAATTGGAAATATTTCAAGGGCAACAAAGATGTTTGACTCACTGTTTAGAGAAAATATGAAACATAAATATTACAATAATGCTTTGTACAATATAATCAATGAAACCTACTTAACAACTAATTATGGTGAACAACTAGAAAAGCTTAATCAATACAAACAGGACCTACTTAAAGATGCAGAAGATTTTGAAAGGATTGAGTATCAATTGGCCATGGGTTTCTGTCTAATGAATATGAGTAAGCAGAAAGAAGCTGAAAAAGAGTTTAATGAGGTGTTAAACTTCTATTTAACCGATACGAAGAATTCAATGGATCGAATTTTTTCAGTTTATGTCTTTAAATTAATTAATTCATTCAATTCATATAACGTTAAAGAGACCCAGGTAGCTCAAAATAAACTTCTCTCAATAAGGAATTATTTTAATACGGAAATACATGATAGATTTTTTAGATGCTTAGAAGCCTATTCGAAATGTGGTCTATTCACTGCCGGGCTCAAGGATTATGAAATATTGATTGAAGAGCTTAGCAGTGTAAAGAAATCCAATGATCCAATTATTAGGATGACTAAGTTAATTGCAGGACTGGGTTCGATTATTTACGCATACTACCAAAATCCATCAGTACTAGAAGGTTCGTTGAAACTATTCGAATCGATGGATTCATACTTTTCTGGAAACGGAGTTGAAGGTATTTACTTGCAAATAATGGGGTCTATTTATTCGAACAATAATTTGAATTTATCTGAAATGTATTTGAACCGGTTTGAGACTTTAGGACAAACGAAAACTATCATCTATTATCAAGCTAAATGCAATGTGGCATTCTATCAAAATGAATATGAAAGCGCACTGAAATATGCCGATACAATTCAAAGCACCTATAATTACCCCTATAGACTCTATTTGAATATAGCAATTAAGTTGAAAAATGGTAATTACAACGGAATTGAAACTGATATGCTTAAATATTTTGAGACCAATCAATACGCTCTTTCGAAAAATTTCTTCTCAATGAATGAGCAAGATCGTAGACAGTTTTTCAAAAACTATCAAAGGCAAAATTCTATACTTCTTTCATACTTACTAAGAAATAAGGAGTCAATCAATGAAGACAGCTTTAAATCTCTTTACTCGCTTTTGATACATAATAAAGCACTAAGTAACTCATCAGAAGAACTACTGGAAGATATGATTGTTAATAAAATAGATGTAAATGATAGTGAATCGGTATATCAATTCTTATTTGGTGAGGACAGGCTTGAATCAATTAGAAGTCAATTGCAAGACAATGAAGCCTTGGTAGATATTTACCGATTTCAGTACCAGGAGTTTAAAATTGGTGGTGAAATACGCAATGATTCTGTTGAATTTTATTGTTATATAATCACAAAAAAGGTTAATGATTCAGTCAAATTCATTATTGAATTTTCCAATGAAGCTACTCGTTTAAACAAGATAGAATTCCGAAATCATCACAGTTTAGTCACTAGTACAAAAGTATCTCAAGATAGTACTTCATTCTACCAATTTTGGGCTAAAGTTGATAATCACTTAAATGGAATAAAAAAAGTTACAGTGAATCCAGATGGTGTGTATCACAAGATAAATCCAAATGTACTTTTTGATGGCAAATTGTATATGATTGATAAATACCAGACTGAATTCTCATCGAAGGAATTTCGAATCAAATCAGATATTTTAAACTTAGAAGAATTAAATGTTTTATTGGTGGGGAACCCAACTTTTAGTTATTCTGATGAAGAGATATTTCAAGTAATGAATAGTAAAAATACTGCTATTACTACTCGACAAAATTTGACCCCAATACCAAATTCAAAATTTGAAGTTTTAAGTATAAAGAATATACTTTCGAAATATTCTAAGGATATTCTGATTTACACCGAAGACACCGCGACCGAAGACAATGTTAGGAAATTAAAAGGTGAAGGAATTGTACACTTTGCAACCCATGGAATTTCTCAAGATTTTAACGGTAGCTATTTTAACGCACTATTCTTTGAGAAAAGTGAACTTAATGATGGGATTTTAACAGATGCTGAAATTAAAGGAATTAATTTATCCAATAACCAATTAACAGTCCTTAGTGCTTGTCAGACCGGCTTAGGTGAAGTAAATGATGGAGATGGACTCTATGGTCTAAAAAGATCATTTAAAATTAGTGGAGTAAGAAATCTTATTGCGTCACTTTGGAATGTGGATGATAAAGTCACGAAGGAATTTATGGAGGCATTTTACGAAAATCTTGTTTTAACCAAGGACTTTTCAGAGTCTCTTTCAATTGCCTCTAAAGAAATCAAAAGGAAATACCCACAACCATATTTTTGGGGGGCGTTCATCTTAGAGAAAAACTAGTCTACAGGTAATTTAGTTTAACTATGAAGAGTATACTACTTATCTTTTACGGCAATGAATGACGAACACCTTATAACCTGCTGGGGGATGTGCGGAGGCCCAGAATCATTTATTGGGGGTTAATAAACTTGCCCCCATTTTGAGCCATAATTTTTCTAATAATACGCATCTCGGGTTCACCAGTGACCGCACTTCTTGGTGGCTCTTCCCATCGGAACCGGCCATTTGAAATTGTAGGGCTTTGTAAAAACCAGTCGACAATGATTTCTTTATTGATTTTACGCAAACGTGTAATCGCAGCAACTTCTATTTCAATTGCATGATCCACCAGGTCTTTATGAAGAGCCACGTTAAATGACCTGCCTTCAGCTTTTACACTTGGGAATTGAATAGCTTTTATACCAGCATCAAATAATCCATCACCATACGCAGCAGAGATTTTGTACTCCCATTCATTTTCTTTTTCGACTTTTTTTGAAAATTCATGAGACATAAATTCTGCAACCATTTCGACTACTTCACCCTCTATAAAAGACTGAATAAGTTCAGTATGATTCTTCTTCATAGTTTGAACATCAGGATTTAAACTAGCCATTTGCGAATGTAATCCAACAATGGCTATTGGAAATTTTTCTTTGGCAACCCACTTACCTATTTGAATATATTCCTCATCTTGATTAAAGTCTTCTTTCATGATTGAACCTACTTCAATCATTGCAGTAATCTGATCAAATCTAGCTTCTTGAGGCATGAGAGCACCATAGAATACTTGATGCCGATTTGTAGAGAGACGATTAAAGGAAAGTTCAAGAGAATCGTTTTTGGGTGGGTAGCTTATTTGTTCAACATTATGGTATACCTTATTCGGATCCACAACTCTTCCTCTATAAATCGGAAGAATGTTCTCTGGAAATATGGCTCCTAAAAAGCCTGCTCTTACTAAAACATCAGTGTGTTGCCTGATATCCAGGTATTCTGCACTTTTCAGATCAATCGATTTCAATTGATTAATTGTGCTTATTACTTCTTGTTTTGAAACTTTCATTTAATAAAAACTATGCATAAGCACTTTGATGGCCGCCCGGATAGTTAGTATAAATGTGCTGATACACATGGATGGTTTTCTCACTTACATCTTGGTCAGAGTAAGATGTTTGCGGTAGCCATTGGAGGGTATCAAAAATAGCAGTCTTAACCTGAGCAGTTATTTGACTGCTTTCGCGCCAGCGTTCTATTTGCAATTTTTCTGCTTTTAGCTTAGCTAAAATATCTACTGATACTTTTTTAACTTCTTTTATCTCAGAGGGTGTAAGCTCTTTACCTGAACGCAGAAGGTCAAAAATGGCTAGTGATTCCTGGTCTAACTCTTCACGAATGGCTCTGGCATCTTCAATATTTAAATCTTTGATAAAATTGCTCAGGTTTTCAAATGCTCTAATCGTGTCTTCTAAACTTTTTCCCTGATTGTACTCTTCAATAATTTCCTGATAACGTTCATAGAATTTTATACGCAACGGATTTTCCTTCATCATTTGCTCAAGCTTTTGCTCTACGGCTC
>JAEYXZ010000095.1 GCA_023431045.1 Bacillota bacterium
CACATATTCATCTGGGTTCTGCAGTAACCGTTTTATCATCAGATGATCCGGTTCGTGTTTACCAACAGTTTGCGACCTTGGATTTATTAACCAATGGTCGTGCAGAAATTATGGCTGGTCGTGGTTCATTCATTGAATCATTTCCACTTTTTGGCTATGAACTTGACCATTATGATGAACTCTTTACTGAAAAACTTTCAATGTTACTTGAAATTAGAAAACAAGAAAAGGTTTTTTGGGATGGCGGGAAACACACTCAAAAACTCCAAGGAGAAGCGGTATATCCAAGATCGAAACAAAACCCACTTAAAGTAAGTATTGCAATCGGTGGAACCTATCAATCGGTTGTTAGAGCCGCAAAACTTGGTCTTCCAGTGGTGTTTGCAATTATTGGTGGTGAACCGATTCGTTTTAAACCTTTGGTTGACTTATATAAACACATTTATCTTGAATCTGGCCATGATGAATCTCTAATGGATATCGGTGTCCATTCACATGGGTTTATTGCAAAAGATGGAGCAGAAGTGGTTGAAAGATACTGGCCACCTCATCATGCAATTTTCTCGAAGATTGGGGAAGAGAGAGGTTGGAGAGGCTATCAGAAGAAGGATTATCTTCAATCAATCGAATATGGTCCCCTATATGTTGGAGATCCAAAGTTTGTTGCAACAAAAATTACTAAAACGATAAAGGAACTAGGCATTAACCGATTCTTGCTCCATATGCCTGGAGCAGTAATGCCACATCAAGATGTCTTAAAAAGTATCGAATTATTTGGAAAAGTTGTCATACCAATGGTTAAAAAAGAGTTATCAAAAAATTGATTTTCGAATCAATTTTTTTATTGTTTGAATCAAACATGTTTCCGAGATAAAATTGATTATATAAAGCGTATAATAGAAATGAAATATGCTTGATAGGTGATATCTATGGCTTTAATTATTTTTATTATAACAATCTTAGCAATGATGAGTTCTCTCATTTGGTTTCCAAAAGTAAAAATATATAAATTTTATCTAAATACGCATTGGTTGATTATCTCAACTGGTGCGATTTTAATGTTGTTTTTTGGTCAAATCAATTTGTATACGCTGCTTAACGCTTTATGGAATGAAAGTAGTATGAATCCAATAAAGCTGATTATCCTATTCATTTTTATGACAATTATCTCTTTATTTTTGGATGAAGTTGGTTTTTTTAAATGGCTAGCATACCAATTAATTGATCGAGTTAAAGGTAGTCAAATTAGAATTTTCATTACAGTTTATACGTTAACTACAGTTCTAACAGTTTTTACGTCAAATGACGTCATCATTTTAACGTTAACACCACTTATTATTTACTTTACTAAAAACGTTAAGTTAAGTCCTCTTCCCTATTTGTTTGGAATCCTAACTGCTGCCAACACTTGGAGCTTAATGTTAATGATTGGTAATCCAACAAATATTTACATCGCTTCACAACAAAATATTGATTTTATGCAATATCTTCAAGTAATGTGGTTACCTGCACTAGTAGCAGGATTTAGTGGTTTCATCTTGATTTATGTGATATTTAGAAAAAAATTATCACAACAAATGGAACCTGTTGTTGGAGCAGTTATATTGAAACATCCTTGGTTGATGGTCATTGGACTTATCCACTTACTCCTTTGTATTGTCCTACTAGCTTTAAGTAATTTAATTGTTTTAGAAATGTGGCTTATTACACTAATCATTGGATTAATGGTAACCCTTGCTGGTTTTATTTATTTACGAGCATTCAAAGAAAGTATTTCCCCAATCATTAAAACCTATCAAAGAGCACCGTGGTCATTTATCCCGATGATTATATCGATGTTTATATTAGTCAGAGGATTATCCGATGGTGGTTATACAGACCAAATTGGTTTATTCTTGCAACAATTTGATCCAGTATGGGCATATGGTTTTGGTAGTCATATTGCATCAAATGTGATGAATAATCAACCGATGAGTATGCTTTTTGCTGAAATTCTATCCAGTCAACCTGAAAGTACAAGATTAGTTGCATCATATGCTGCAATAATCGGTTCAAATACAGGTGTGTTATTAACACCTTTTGGAGCACTTGCGGGACTCATGTGGTTTGAATTGTTAAAGAGATATGGTATTGAATTAACCGTTTGGAAATACATTAAAACAATGTTTTTAGTAGGCACAATTATCATCTTATTAACATTATTAGCACTTATATTAGTTATTTGATTAAGTTGATTTTGACAAATCCTCTTCGATATTTAATGTATAATTAAATTATAAGGAGGGGACTTGTATGATACTAGCGATTATTGGAGCATCAGGATTTGTGGGACGGGCTTTGGTTAAAGCAGCATTGTTAAAGGGGCATCAAGTGATTGCAATCTCGCGTAGTGGTGTATTTGAACCACATACGGGACTCAAAAATATGCATGTGGATGTGTTTTCAGAAAGCAGCTTGAAAGATGTATTAATATCAAGTGAGCTAGTGATCTCTGCGTATAATTCAGGATGGAATAATCCCAATTTATATGAAGATTATATGAATGGATCCAAACACATCATCAACGTATGTAAAGAAATCAAGAAACATGTGATTTTTGTTGGTGGTGCATCCTCACTTTTATTGCCTAATGGTGACCCACTTTTTAGTCAAATTGGTAGTGATTTGAAAGAAAAGGTTAGAGGTGCATTTGATCTATTACACATATTAAGAAATGATTTATCGTTTAAATGGACATTTATTTCACCTGCATCTGAGATTATTCCATCTGATCAGCATGACACATATAACATTGGTGGAGATTATTTACTTTATGGACACAATGGTAAGAGTCAAATCACTGTTGGGGATTTAGCACTGTTTTGTGTGACAGAAGCATTAAGAGAAGAACATATCCATAAACGACTCACTGTTGCAAGAGTATAAAATAAAAAGAATGGCTATTCAAAGCCATTCTTTTTTTCTGCTTTCTCGATTAGTTTTTCAATTTTTGAAACCATTTTGAAGTTTAAATCATAATAAGTGGTCATAAATGCTAGAAGTACTTTTGCCGCTTCAGGTGTTTTCTTATAACCAACAAGAATCTTTGGTAAGAGCGATGAAAATGCCGGATGGCGCATTTCAATTCGTCTACTTGGATCAAAGATATCAGAAGTGCCCTGTTCACCTTCAATGTAATGAAGAACAGATGCGACTTGGTTGAGAGCATAATTCTGTACAAAGAGTAGTGCAGAGTAATACTCACCTCTTAAATATCTTAACAATCCGACATAAATATTGGTTAAAGCTTCATTAAAAGCAAAATCTAAATCTCTGGTTTTTGGTAATGGATACTTGCTATTTTCGATGACGAAATTTGATTCAGGATGTTTCCAGTGTAATCTGGCATTATAAAACGGAATGTTTGGTAATCGCTTTTCATCAAAGATCGCAAATTCACCATAGACACCATCATCAAATAAGACCTTATAACCATCTTTTGTATTTTGAAAAATATATGAAACTGGGTAAACATCGCTTAACCAGGAAGTATCCTTCATAAATGTTTTTTCCATACCATTTTTAACAATCACGAAAAAATCGATATCAGAATATTCGTCAATTCGATTGGTTTCAACACCAACTGAACCAAGTCCAATCAATGCGATTGCACCTTCGGTGTGGGAAAGAGAGACAGCAAGATCATCGAGTCGTTTCATTAAGATTGATTGCATAAATACCTCCAATATGTGAAAAATACTTATCTATTGTAATTATACATCGAAAAAACGATAAAATACCGAAAATGTAAACGGTTGCATAGAAATTCATAACCTATTACATGGTAAAATAAACATGTTTGAAAAGGCTAACGATGAAGGAGTATTTATGGATAACTTATTTGCCAATAAAGATGTGTTTAAAGGTGCTTATCAACTTGCCCTCTCACATCTATTTAAAAAGAAAATAAAAACAGCGACACTTTATGAAAAGTATGCAACACTTGCAGCACTTATTAATAAACAATTAGATGACCAATATGAAAAGACGATGGATACGATTCAATCTAATGGATTAAAACAAACCATTTATTTTTCTATGGAATTCTTAATGGGTCGTTTGATTACATCAAATCTAATTAACTCAGGTTATGCAGAAGTTGTCAAACAAGCATTTGATGATTTTGGATATGATTTGAATGAAATTGAATTAGCTGAAACTGATGCTGGTTTAGGTAATGGTGGACTCGGACGCCTTGCAGCTTGTTTCCTTGATTCTGCTGCATCAATTAATCTACCACTATTTGGAAATAGTTTACGTTACAAAAAAGGATTTTTCATCCAACAAATTATTGATGATAAACAAGTTGAACTTCCAGATCCATGGTTAGATAAACCATTTATATGGGAAGAAAGAAGAGAAGATTTAAGTATTCATGTACCGTATTATGGATATGTTCATAACACGAAACTAATTGATCCAGTCTGGGTTAAAGCAGTTCCATATGATGTTAAAGTCGTCGGAGACTCTAACGGTGTAGTTACTCATTTAAGACTTTGGTCAACTGAGCCATCAGAAAGACATCCATATCATGATGAACAATACATAAAGATGGTTGAAAAGATTTGTGAGAGTCTTTATCCTGATGATTCTAAAGAAGAAGGGAAATTCCTTCGTTTACAACAACAATACCTCTTTAGTGCTGCAGGCATTAAATCAGTTATCAATCAACACAAATCACTTCAAAGAGATATTAAAGATTTACCAAAATACTATGCATTCCAAATTAATGACACACATCCAGCATTAATCATTCCTGAACTTATGCGTATTCTAATGGATGAAGAACATCTTGGATATGATGAAGCATGGGATATTGTCACAAAAACATGTGCATTTACAAATCACACCATTTTAGCGGAAGCACTCGAAAAATGGAACATTCAAATATTTAGAAGACTGTTACCAAGAATTTATGAAATTGTTGCTGAAATGAATCGTCGTTTCAAGATTGTTTTAGCAGATCATGGTTTCAATTCTGATCAAGTATACGTGATGCAATTAATTGGTAATACTAATGTGAGAATGGCTAACATTTGTATCTATGGTTCTTATTCAATTAATGGTGTTGCAGCACTCCATACCGATATTCTAAAGAATATTGAAATGAAGGATTTCTATCAAGTATATCCTGAGAAGTTCAATAATAAAACCAATGGTATTACCCATCGTCGTTGGTTATTACACATTAATAAAGAATTGGTCAGTCTTTTAGATGAACATATTGGTACATCATGGCATAAAGACCTACCTCAAATTAAAGCATTCCAAAAGTTCTCTAAAGATTCAAAAGTTCAAGCACAAGTTGCACAAATGAAACTTGCTAAAAAACGTGCTTTAATTGCTCGAATCGAAAAAGAACAAGGTATTTTACTGGATGAAAATTCGATCTTCGATATTCAAATTAAACGTCTTCATGAATATAAACGTCAATTAATGAATATTCTACAAGTTATTTATGTTTATTTACGTTTGAAGAAAGATAAAAACTTCAAGAAGAATTATCATTCTCACAGCTTTATTTTTGGAGCGAAAGCGGCACCTTCATACCATTTGGCTAAAGGTGTTATCGAACTCATCAATAAGGCAAGTCATGTCATCAACAATGACCCAGATACTAGGGATTTATTAAAAGTTGTTTTTGTTGAAAACTATAATGTTACGTATGCTGAATATTTATTCCCAGCTGCAGATTTATCTGAACAAATCTCAACCGCTTCTAAAGAAGCAAGTGGTACAGGTAACATGAAATTCATGTTAAATGGTGCAATCACAATCGGTACCCTTGATGGTGCAAACGTTGAAATTGTTAAAGAAGCTGGAGAAGAAAATGCCATCATCTTTGGCATGACTGCAGAAGAAGTGACGAGACGTTATCGTGAAAATCATTATCGTCCAAGAGAAATATTTGAAAAAGATCAACGATTACAAGATGTCTTTAGTTTCATCCATACACTCACAGACAATCCTTCACATTTCGACTTTATCCTACACAATTTACTAAACCAAGATCATTATTTCGTCATGCAGGATTTTGATAGTTATGTAGCTGCTCAAGAAAGAGCAAACGAACTATACAAAAAACCTCAAGTTTGGTGGAAAATGAGTATCGAAAATATCGCAAATGCTGGATTCTTCACCTCGGATCGTACAATTGCACAATACAACGAAGATATTTGGCACATGACACCGATTAAATTCTAATTAAACTGCCGTTAAACGGCAGTTTTTTATCATAATTCTAGTATAATATAAGTAATGATTAATTAACGTCAAGGGGGGATTACTTTGGCATTTACAAATGAACACGCTGATTTGTTCTTACTCGGTAATGATTTTTTAGCACATCAGTTTTTAGGTTCACACTTAATTCGCGATAAAAAAGGAAAAGTTATCGCTACAGAGTTTAGTGTTTATGCACCGAATGCAAAAGAAGTTCGTTTGATTTCCTCTGATAATAACTATGAGGGATGGAAACATGTCTTAACAAAAATTCATCCTCAAGGTTTCTTTTCGATTAGAATTCCAAGAAATCTTGAATGGACGACCTATAAGTATGAGATTCATCTTCATAACGGAGATGTATTATACAAAGCAGATCCGTTTGCCTATTTTGCGGAAGAAAGACCTGGAACAGCATCGAAAGTTTATGATATAGATGGTTATACTTGGAAAGACCAAAAATGGGTTTATGAAAAGAAAAAAGTTTACCAAGAACCGATGCTCATCTATGAAGTGCATCTTGGCTCATGGAAGCGAACCTATGGTGCATTTAAAAAATATAATGAAGTGGTTGATGATCTATTAGATCATGTTAAAAAGAATGGTTTTACACACATTGAATTAATGCCAATTTATGAACACCCACTCGATGATTCATGGGGCTATCAAGGTACTGGCTTCTTTGCAGCAACATCGCGCTATGGTGTACCAAAAGACTTAATGTATTTTGTCGATCGATGTCATCAAGAAGGCATTGGAGTGATTGTTGACTGGGTCTTAGGTCATATCAATCGTGATGCTTTCGGACTTTCTAAATTTGATGGAACATACCTTTATGAATTCAACGATCGACGTCGTCGAGATAATCAAACATGGGGTACTGATAACCTCGATTTTGGTAAAGGAATCACACGTAGCTTTATGTTATCAGCATTGACGTTTTGGATGGATTATTTCCATGTGGATGGATTTAGAATTGATGCAGTATCGCATTTATTCTACCATCTCGGAAATAAGGCGAATGGTGAAAATCGTGATGCGATTAACTTTTTGAAACAAATATCACACCATTTATTTGGAAAAGATGACCGAGTCATCTTCTCGGCAGAAGATTCTACGGATTTTGCTTATGTGACTCGTGGTGTTGATATGGGTGGAATCGGATTTAATTATAAGTGGAATATGGGATATATGAATGATACCTTAAACTACTTTAAACAAGATCCAATTTATCGAAAGTATCATCACGATAAAATCACTTTCGGTTTGGTCTATGCATATAATGAACAATTCTTATTACCATTCTCACATGATGAAGTCGTTCATATGAAGGGCTCACTGATCAATAAAATGCCTGGTACCTATGAAGAGAAGTTTGCTAATTACCGATTGCTTTTGACGGAATGGATGACCCATCCTGGTAAGAAGTTACTCTTTATGGGGCAAGAATTTGCACAGTTTGCAGAATGGGATTTCAAAAAAGAACTCGATTGGAATTTACTCACATACCCAATCCATGATGCGACCAATCATTTCTTTAGGGATTTAGCTTCAGTTTATCGACATCATCCTGCTTTATACCAATACGATCATGATCCAAAAGGCTTCCGATGGTTAATTGTTGATCATCGTGATTCATCTGTCTTCTCATATATGAGAGAATCCGATGATGAAACACTCATTATTGTCTTAAATATGACACCTAACTACTATGAAGCATACGATGTTGGTGTACCATATGAAGGTACCTATGAAGAAATTCTTAATAGTGATAAAGATATTTATGCTGGATGGGGTCAATATAATGGAACGCCATTAAATACCATTCCTGAAGGTAGGAATGGTCAACCGTATCATCTAAAGGTAAAACTTGGTTCATTAACTGGTTTAATCTTGAAATATAAAAAATAAGAACCCAATCGGGTTCCTATTTCGTAGATTGTCGTTCAATTAATTCAACATCCATCACTTCATGTAAGATTGGTAATTCAACACCTCTAATCAAACGTGTTAAGTTAATGAATGCCTGTTTACCTAAGAAGTTAACAGGTTGACTGATGGTGGTAAGTGATGGGCTAACCCATTCACAGAATGGCGTATTATCATATCCAATGATTTGGACATCCTCAGGAATTCTTTTACCGAGTTTCTTTAAAATCGATGTTGTAACAAGTGCTAACGTATCTGAATAGCAGAAGATACCATCAATTTGAGGATTATTGCGTAAGATTTGTTCAATCAGTTTCGCATCCGGTGTGACTAAATCAAAATCAAAGATTTCGGCGTATAATCCTTGCGGTTTAATGACATTGAAGAAACCAAGTGTTCTTTCAATCGTTGTCATCAAGAATGATGGACCACGGAAGATTGCGATATGTTTCGCACCAGTTTTAACAAATTTCTTTGCAGCAAGTTCACCGGCTTTCACATTATCAGATGTGATTGAAGGAATGTTTTCATCCAAAATATGGTCAACGGTGACAATTGGGACTTTTAATTCGTCAAGCTTATCAGCATTTTGGAAGTTAGAGGCGACAATACCCCCTTCAATATTGTATTGTTCAAAGAATTTAAGATATTCAAGTTCACGCACTGGATCATCTTGAACATTAAAGAACATGATTTTATATCCGTTTGATTGAGCTTGTGATTCAATACCTTCTAAAAGACCACCATAAAAATATGGTCCGATATGAGGAACGATTACAGCGATAATCTTACTGGAACGGTTGGTTAGAGAGCGAGCCAACTGATTGGGAACAAACCCTAGCTCTGCAATCGTTTTTTCAATGAGTACTTTCGTTTCTTCGTGGACATAACCTTTTCGGTTAATGACTCGAGAGACAGTGGATATACTGACATTAGCCTTTTTAGCGACATCTTTAATGGTTGGTTTCAATGTGATATCCTCCTTTACAAACATTTTATCATGAAATTAAAGATGTCGTATCATACATAGGAGAACCCATGAAAGCATTTATCGACGATTTTACATTAATTCGTATTGAAACGGACGTTTACATCCATGATATTGGAATGGAAGGTTACCAACTTTATTGGTATAAAAATGATGAGAAGGGGCAGTATTTTAAAGTTAATCGTGCTTTAGAATTACACGAGACTGACCACATTTGGATTAATCGTGTTAAATATCCACTCTCAATTGGACTTGTAACACTACAACCAAGTTTTGATAAGAAATTTAGATATGATGGTCCACTTGGATATCTGTATCATGAAGATCACACCACTTTTTATGTTTTCTCCCCAGTCGCAAAAGAAATGATGGTTGTAGTGGATGGTTTTTCTTATCCTATGCATTATGAAAAACCAATCTGGACAACAACAGTTAATGGCAATCTAGAAGGCAAACCTTATTTTTATCGTGTCAGATTAGTGGATCACTTTGATGTTGTCAATGACCCTTATAATATTGCCTCCAACTTGACTCAACAAATCATTATTGACTGGAATAAAACGTATCAACAAAAAGAAGATTATGTCAAACTTAAACGATATACTGATGCAGTCATTTATGAAGGACATGTCAGAGACTTAACGATTCGACTTGACGTCATTAATAAAGGGTTATTTGGTGGTCTTACGGTTAATTCGATGTCGTTAGGTGAAAACATTCTATCCTATATTAAAAGACTTGGTATGACCCATTTCCAATTATTACCGGTTTACGATTTCTATGGTGTTGATGATGTTGAAAAAGACAAGAGCTATAATTGGGGTTATAATCCAATGCAGTATTTCGCACTTGACGGATGGTACTCATCAAATCCTGATGATCCATATATGCGAATTAATGAATTCAAAGCGTTAGTTGATGAAGCGCATCGTCTTGATTTAGGGATTAATATGGATGTGGTTTATAATCACGTCTATGAACGTGCATTATTCCCTTATGATCAATTGGTTCCAGGGTATTTTTACCGTCATGATAAGAATTATAAACCAACCCATACAACTGGACTTGAAAATGATGTTGAATCAACCAGATATATGGTTCGAAGACTCATTGTAGATTCACTCGTTCACTTCATGAAAAACCTTAAAGTTGATGGTTTTAGATTTGATTTAATGGGTTTACTTGATATTGAAACCATGCTCCTTGTTGAAAAAACTTTAAAATCAATCAATCCTTCAACGATGCTTTATGGTGAAGGATGGAATATGCCATCTCATATTCCTGCAAACAAGCGTTCCAATATGGATAATCAAAAACAATTACCGGGATATGCATTCTTTAATGATTTCTTTAGAAATACGATGAAAGGTCCTCTTCATACAAAAGAATTAGGGTATGCAACTGGAACTGATAAGTTTAACTTTAATGCGTGTCTCGCTTTAACGGGTTCTAGTCATCTTTTTGATTATCCAACTCAATCACTTAATTTTGTTGAATGTCATGATAATATGACTTTCTATGATACACTCGACTTTAATTATGTCAAACCAATGATTAAGCAAGCCTATCAAGATCTAGCAAACCATTTGGTTGCAATCTCACAAGGCATTCCATTCTTCCATGCGGGACAAGAAATGTACCGGACGAAGTTTGGTGTTGAAAACTCATATAATGCTCCAGATGATATTAACGCAATTAACTGGTATCGTTATAGTAGTATATCTAAATTACGTAAGATTTTATGGATTCGCAGCAAATATTCAGCATATCGTCATGAAAAGTATTTGCCAAAAATGGTTAAAGCGATTAAAATAGATGATTATATCTATTATGAATTACAAGCTCCGACCTATTCACTTCATCACTATATCAAAAATGATTTTGAAAAGACCACATTACCAAATGATGGCGCAATCATTTTTAACTCTCATAAACTTAAAAAACAAAATGGATTTATTTATGTTGATAAACCAGGTGTCTATATCATCAAGCGAAAGAAGGCGAAGAAATGACAAATCAATCATATTATGTTGGAATTGATGTTGGTGGAACGAATGTAAGAATCGGTTTGGTTGACGAACAAAACCAAATTCTTTTTGATGAGAAGTATAAGAGTACTGATATCGTCCATAAATTCAATGAAGTTATTGAGAAGTTCGTTAAAAAGTATCAGAGCGATTATCCAATTAAGGCTATCTCAATTGGTTATCCAGGACTTGCTGATCAGGATTCCTTAAATGTTTATTTTGTCCCTAATCAAAAGGCGTTTGAAGGAACTTATTTAAACGATTTACAACAGAAGCTAAATATTCCAATCGTTGTTGGAAATGACACAAACTATTTAATGCTATATGATGCGGTCTACTTTGGTATTCCCGAAAATCAATCGATTTTAGGCTTTTATTTAGGAACTGGGTTTGGTAATGCGATTCGCATTAAAAATCAACTCTATCAAGGTGATACAGGTGCTGCTGGGGAAATTGGACATGTTCCAGTGTATTTAAATGGTGTGATTCCAAAAACAGGTAAACAGCCCGACCTAGAATCACTTGTCTCCGGTTTCAATTTAATTGAAATACATCAAAAGCATTTCAAAGAAACACCATTTGAAGAAATGTTAATTAAGCATTTTGATAGTGATATTGTGCAAACATATCTACATATGCTTGCATATTATATCGTAACAGAAATGATAATGCTTGATGTTACAACCATCATCTTAGGTGGTGGTGTCATCATGAGTGATCAATTTCCTAGAGAGTATTTAGAAGCACTGATTAAAAAGAATTTATTAACTGATTTACAAAGAAAGAGATTTAAAGCGTATTATGCTGAACCATCTGCTAATTCTGGGGTGGTTGGTGCTGCAATATATGCGAAAAGTTTTAACAAATAAGTAGATAACGTAAGGAATTTATCATGAAACCATATGCGAAACAGATTCGCTTGATTGTTACCATCAGTTTAAGTATTAATATTATCTTAACTGTCATAAAATTAACATTTGGATATTTAGGTGGAGCGCATGCGTTGGTTTCAGATGGATTTAACTCACTTTCGGATATTATGATTTCTTTAGTGATGTTGGTCACTTTAAGAATTGCAAATAAAAAACCAGATTTCAACCATCCATATGGACATGAGAAATTTGAAGGTATTACCTATTTATTACTAGGTCTCGTTGTCTCATTCACGGCTGTCTATATTGTTTATGATGGAATTCAAGGTTTGATTAGTTATTTTTCAGGTGAAGTATCACGGATTCCAGATCAAATGACGATCTATGTTGCTGGAATCGCGATGATTCTAAAACTTGGTGTCACTTATCTAAATTACCGTGGGGCAAAAAAATATCACTCAGTGAGCTTGAAAGCCGATTATCTTAATCACTTAACGGATTTACTTTCAATTGGACTAGCGCTACTCGCGATTATTCTTGCTCAGTTTAGTCTTGTATTCATCGACTATATCGCTGGTATCATTATTGGATTAATCGTCACATTTAGCGCGATTAAATTACTAAAGGATGGTTTATCATACATTGTTGACCAAGCACCAAGCAAAGATGATTACGATCAAATATATCATGAGATAAAGCATGTCGATGGTGTTATTCGGATTGATGATTTAAAGATTCGTCAACATGTCTTAAATCTTTATGTTGATGTTGAGATTGCTGTGAATCGAAACTTAAGTTTAAAAGCCGCTCACCAAATTGCTGAAAATGTTCATGATCATATCGAAAATGTGTTTGATAATGTGCTACATATTATGGTTCATGTCAACCCAGATAAGGAGTAGTGTGATGGAATATTTTAAATTAACGAATGGATTATTAATGCCAAAAGTTGGTATTGGCACCAACACATTTGGCAAGGTCAATCATGACTGGAATGGTGAAATCAATTTCGACACCAAAGAACTACATGATGCCTATGAAAACGGATATCGCTTAATTGATACTGCGGTGCTCTATCGTAATGAAGGTGTCATTGGTAAATCGCTATCAGAAACAAGTATTCCAAGAAGTGAGTTCTTTGTTACTTCAAAGATACCAAATAAAAAGGAATTTATCGAAACCGATGAGTTAGTTGAAGAAACCATCAAAAGTTCCCTTTCAAAGATTGGTTCATATATCGATTTATACTTGATTCATCACCCGTGGGATGATCTTAAAGACATGCTTAGAGTTTGGCGTCATTTAGAATCACATTATAAAAAGGGTGATTTTAAAGCGATTGGTGTTTCAAACTTCAATGAAGTACAACTTGCATACTTACTAGAACACGCTGATATAAAGCCAATGGTGAACCAAATTGAATCAAATCCCAAACGATGGAATCATGCACTTATTCACTATTGCTTAACCCATAAAATATTACCAGAAGCGTGGGGTCCATTAGATCCAGTACCAAATAAGGAAGTATTGATTCAAATTGGACATAAGTATCAAAAGTCATGGGCTCAAGTCCTACTCAGATATAATATTCAACGAGGTGTATGTGTGATTCCCAAGTCACATAATAAAACACGTCAAAAAGAAAACATTTCAATCTTTGATTTCAAGTTAAGTCGCGAAGATATCGAAGAAATTGAGAAATAATGTGAGAAGATATTGCATATCAAAAGGATTTTCTTTTGGTGTGTTATAATAGATAAGGTTAAACATTTAGGAGGAATACAGAGTGAAATTTGAACGTATTAATAATAACCATGTGAAGTTTTATTTCGATGTAACTCCACATGAATTTGAACATGCATTAGAACATGCATTTGATCATATCAAAGAAGATGTGGAAATTAAAGGATTTAGAAAAGGAAAAGTCACCAGAAAGATTTATGAACAAAAGTTTGGTGAAAAGTCATTATGGCCAGAAGCATTAAATCATGCAATCGGTCATAAATTCCAAGAAGCATTAGCAGAACCAAGTATTACCATTGTTTCAGATCCAGCAGATGTTGATGTTGATTTTGAAAAGATTTCAAAGGATCAACCATTTGAAGTATCATTTGTTGTTGCAATCAAACCTGAAGTAACTTTAGGCCAATATAAAGGCGTTGAAGTTCCAAAAGTTGATGCATCAGTTACTGATGAAGATATTAAAGCGGAAGTTGATGCTCTATTAAATGAAGGTGCACAACTAGAACCTAAAGCATCCGGTTCCCTAGAAGAAGGCGATACTGCAATCTTCGATTTTGAAGGATTTGTTGACGGTGTTCCATTTGATGGTGGAAAAGCTGAAAACTTCTCATTAAAAATTGGTTCAAATCAATTCATCCCTGGTTTTGAAGCAGGTATGATTGGATTAAATCCAGGTGAAGAAAGAGATGTTAACGTCACTTTCCCTGAACAATACCAAGCAGAAAACCTAGCAGGTAAACCAGCGGTATTCAAAGTCAAATTACATGAAATCAAAACAACTGCAAGCCAAGAACTTAATGAAGAGTTTGTTAAATCATTAAATCGTGAAGGTATTGAAACTGTTGCTCAACTTCAAGAATCTATTAAAAATGATTTATTAGAAGGAAAAGCAAAAGATAATAAGAACATTTTAATTGATGCAGTCTTAAAACAAGTTGTTGATAATGCAAGTGTTGAAGCACCACAAGAAATGTTTGATGCAGAAATCGAAAACTTCAAGAAGAATGTTGAAAATCAAGCAAAACAATATCAACTTGATCTTGCAACTTTCATCCAACTTTCTGGATTAACTGAAGAGCAATTCGAAGAACAAGCAAAAGAACAAGCACATCGTCGTGTTCTCCAATCACTTGTTATCGAAGCAGTCGCTAAAAAAGAAGGATTTACAGCAACTAAAGAAGAACTTGCAGCACGTTATGAAGAACTTGCAGCACATTACAAGATGAAAGTCGAAGATATTAAGAAGTATATCAACGATGAATTAGTCGGTAATGATATCGCGTTTGAAAAAGCAGTCGAATTCCTTGTTGAATCCGCAATCCAAAAGTAATTTAAAACAAACCCTTGCTGATGCAGGGGTTTAATCTATCTAACCAGAGATAGTTAAAAATTACGTTAATTATGGTAAAAATTGGCACTCATGTATTTTGATTGCTAATTGACAATTATCAGTTATAATATATAATATAAATTACACATATCTGAAGGGATGTGAAAATATGTCGGAATTACAATCTAGCTTACCTGCTGTTATCGTCCGTGGCGTCGTTCCAATTCCAAATAATGACTTCCGTATTGAAGTCGGCAGAAAAGTGTCCCTAAAGGCCGTTGAAGAAGCAGAGAAGGGTTTTTCATCTTATGTTTTAGTCCTTGTTCAAAAAAATCCACTCATTGAAAACCCAACCGTTTCTGATATTGAACAATATGGTGTTTTAGCTAAAGTTGCAATGAAGATTAAGTTACCAAATGACAACTATAAAGTTAAATTCAACATTGTATCAAGAATTCGAGTTAAGGAATACTTTTTAACGGATCCTTATTTTGTTGCAGATTACGAAGAAGTTCAAACATCATTTGGTGATCTTGATGAGGAATCAACACTCATTAAAATGGTTGCACAAGAAGCAATCGCAAATGCGAACCAATTACTCCAAAATGCGACAACTGTCACTGAGTCCATTCAATCAGGATTAAGCAGCGACAAAGTTGCTGATATTTTAGCGTATAACTTGAAAGTTAATGATACTGAAAAGTATAAATATTTGGCTGAGCTTAACTTAAATAAGCGTCTAAAATTAATTCTAGAAGATATTTCTAAGTTAAAGATGATTGCTGATTTAGAACAACGCATTAATGACGATGTTAAAAAGGCGATTGATGAAAATCAAAAAGAATATTATCTACGTGAAAAGATGCGTGCGATTCAAAATGAATTAGGCGATAAAGCGAAGCGTGAAGATGAAATTGATGAGCTTCGTGAAGCCATCAAGAAAGCAAGAATGCCTAAAAACATTGAAGAAAAAGCACTCCAAGAATTATCACGTTATCAATCAACACCTTCTGCCATGGCTGAATCTCAAATCATTAAGACTTATTTAGATTTTTTAGTTGCACTACCATGGAAAAAAGGTTCTAAAGATTCAACTGATCTTTCAAAAGTTCAAGCTAAACTTGATAAGAACCATTATGGTTTAGAAAAAGTTAAGGAAAGAATCATTGAGTATCTAGCGGTTAAGATTATGACAGGCCGTAATCCACAAACAATTCTCTGTTTTGCAGGACCTCCAGGGGTTGGTAAAACTTCACTAGGAATCTCGATTGCTGAAGCACTTGGACGTAAATTCGTTAAGCAATCATTAGGTGGAGTGAAAGATGAATCAGAAATTCGTGGACATCGCCGGACTTATGTTGGTGCAATGCCAGGTCGAATTCTTAAAGGTATGAAGGATGCAGGAACGAATAATCCAGTCTTCTTACTCGATGAAATTGATAAGATGGCATCTGATTATCGAGGCGATCCAGCATCAGCAATGCTAGAAGTACTTGATCCAGAACAAAACGCTAAATTCTCTGACCATTATCTTGAAGAACCATATGATTTATCACAAGTCTTATTTATCACGACCGCTAACTATTTAGAAAATGTCCCAGCACCTCTTCGTGACCGTATGGAAATTGTCGAATTATCATCTTATACCGAACATGAAAAGATTCAAATTGCTAAGCATCACTTAATTGAAAAACAATTAAAAGCGCATGGACTTGAG
>JAEYXZ010000010.1 GCA_023431045.1 Bacillota bacterium
GATTTGAAGTAAATGTACTTTTGTAATTGATGCGACAATTTCTTTACTACCAGCAATGTCGTGTAATAGCGGATGCTGATGGAGCATATTCTTGTATAGGTCTTGATAGATTTTTGTATCTGGATCATTTTCATACATTTGAATTTCTTCAATGATAATCTTTTTTTCACTTTCGATGTTTTCTTCAGTGAAATAAGGCGTATCGATGACCTTAATCAAATACTTGAGTGCATCCATGATACCAATGACACCACTTAATGTATAAGAAGTTTGGCGATATGTCGTCATTGCGTTAGCTGAGACACCTAAAGCAGAGAGCTTCTTAAATGCATCTCCTTCTTCCATGGCGAAAATCTTATGTTCTAGAAAATGTGCAATTCCAGGAATTGTTTGATGATACTTGTGATCTTTTTGATAGGTTAAGTGATAAGAGCCGAATCCAATATCAAGTTCGATATAGGTGACATGAGTTGGTTCAACTAGATAATGAACTTCCATCCCGTTAGATAATATCTTAACAATCGGTTGTTGATTAAAAATCTTCCAATGATTCATGATCTTCACCTCCAGATAAGACATAACTTGTTGAAAGTGACATTAAAGATAGGACATCATGGATATCACTTAGTTTAACCTCATCAAGTTGCTTTAAAGTATCTTCAATACTTTCATCTAAGTGAAACATCATCGAAAGAAAAGCTCTCGCGATATGCGTTCCATGTTGATCAAGTGACGTAAAGACTTGCGTCTTTAAGAATTTCTTTGCCGTAATGAGTTCTTCTTCAGTTGGACCTTCTTTGATATAATTTTCGATTAATGATTGAAGTTCCATTAAAGCATCGTGTCGATTGTTGATATCAACACCTGCAAAGACAAATAAATACTTTTTGTCGTATTCATAATGTGATTCAACGTCATAGGCTAACATTTGTTCTTCTCTAAAACGTTTAAATAGCATCGAATCGGGATAACCACCAATCATCGTTGAAACGAGCTGTGTAGCTAAGAAAAGTGGGTCTTTTCGCTCAAGTGGTATCGAGTAACACAAGAATAAATATGCTTGTTGCATCGTGGTATATGATTCATGTTGAGTAAAGCGTTTTTTAACCACTGGAATTTTAGCTATTTTCAAGGCATCTTTTGATTCGTAAGGTTCTAACATAGTTTTAATTTTTTCAATTGTTTGAACATCTACCATACCCGAAAGAACCATTTTCATATCATTCTTTAAGAAGTATCTTTGATAGTAATCAAAGAGTTCATGAGTGGTGATTGATTTAATTTGTTCAAGACTTCCTGTAATGGTTTTTCCATAAGGATGTTGTGGGAACAAATGACTCATCAGTTGATCTTTAGCAAGTTCAAATTTACGATCATTTTTGGTTTGAATGTATTCGATTGCATAACGTTTAACTTCATTGAAACTTGATTCATCAAATAATGTTCGATCATAGAAGATTTCCTTGGTTAGTTTTAATAAATCATCGGTAAATGATGGATCATCGAAAAGATTAGGATTTGGAAAAACTAAAGTGAATCTGAGTACGTGATATTGACCAAGTAAAAAAATCTGATTGGAGATGAATGCACCGTATAAACGTGCGAATTCATCAATCAGTTTTTTCTTGGTTGGAAATGATTTGGTATATGAAGTTAATAATCTGGCTAATAAAAAACGATACGCATAAGCATCCTCTTCTATCTTTTCGATAAACTGAAAGGATAAATGTACCGTTTTAAATGCCTCATTTTTTATAATGATCATAAAATGCTATTGAGTGCTATCTCCATCATTTTTGTAAATGCTTCTTGGCGTTCTTTTGCTGTGGTTGCTGCATGAGTGACAAGTGAATCTGATATCGTTAATAAACAAGCAGCATTTTTGCCTAATGCCATCGCATTAGCAAATAATGCAAATGATTCCATTTCTACACAAACACAACCATGATTCTTATAAATATCTTTGAATTCATCCGGATTCATTCGATAAAAGACATCCGATGAATGGATGATTCCTTCATGAAGTGGAATCGATAACTTTCGAGCAGTTTCTATTAAATTTTCATTCACTTTAGGGGTTGCTTTTAAGATGTTTGAATCAGATACGCCCATCGTTTTAGCATAAGTTGATTCAGAATAAGCAGCACTTGCTAAAACGACATCATATAATTCTAAATCTGGTGAGTAAGCTCCAGCTGATCCAATTCTGATGATTGTTTCAACACCATAGAATTTGAATAGTTCAAATGAATAGATACCAATGGATGGCATCCCCATTCCTGAACCCATGACAGTAACTTTCTTACCTTTGTAATAACCTGTGAATCCGAACATATTACGAACATTATTAATTTTAACAACATCAGTTAAATAAGTTTCAGCGATATATTGTGCTCTTAGTGGATCACCAGGCATTAAAACTGTTTTTGCAATAAGATTTAAATCATTTAACTCAATATGAGGTGTTGGCATTGACATTTTCTCCTTCAACTAATTTAACGCCTTGTGATGTTCCTAATCGATTTGCACCAGCTTCAATCATCTTTAATGCATCGGATTGACTTCTAATACCACCACTAGCTTTAATAAGACCTGTATCTTTTATTGCTTTTTTAATCACTTTAATATCTTCGACAGTTGCCCCACGGCTTGCATAACCGGTTGATGTTTTGACAAATTGTGCACCAGCTTTAATCACTAATTTAGAAACCCAAGCGACATCCTTATTATCAAGTAGGGCGGTTTCAATAATGACTTTAACAGTTTTACCTTGTGCTGATTTGACAACTGCTTTAATGTCTTTTACGACATCAGCACGAAGACGTGCTTTAACAGCTGTGACATTGATAACCATATCAATTTCATCTGCACCATCTTTAATCGCAAGTTTAGTTTCAAATGCTTTAACTTTTGATAAATGACTTCCATGTGGGAAACCAATGACAGTACAAACCAAAACATCACTGTCTTTTAAAACTGATTTTGCATAGCTCACCCAAATTGGTGTGACACACACTGATTTGAAGTGGTATTTCTTTGCTTCTTCCAAAAGTTGATCAATTTGTTCTTGAGTCACAAGTGGACCAAGTTTTGTATGATCAATATATTCATTTATTTTCATTTAAATGTCCTTTCTTGCCTATCATTAAGGCGACTAATGGATAAGTCATTGAGACGAATGTAGAAACTGTTAAAATGGCAATCACTGTAAACCAATTGACATATAACCAAAGATCACCGGTAATGATACCTAATGTGATTGAAATAATTAACAACGAACCTTCTAAAATCAACTTAGCAAGGAATAAATTGTGAACTTTTTTATCAATATACATCATGACAAGTTCAATTGCTGATGCGATGAGACCTGATAGAATCGTGAAATTAATACCAATTGCCATGACGACCATGCCAAGTAGTGCCATTGGTATAGCAAAGTATAGTTGTTCATGGTATGGCATGTATGTTCCAAGTAAGTAATAGAATAATTCAAAGAATAAACTTGTAAATAAAATCATAATAATTGAAACGAAGTACTTTGGTTTTCTGTAAAGAATTACTGCAAGAATTGCCATCATGGTTCCGTTAAAGAATGAAATCATCCACAAATTAACTTCTGGCCACCAAGACTGAACCATTGAAAACATAAATAAATTAATACCATCCCATGGGAATGCACCGATTTGGGCATTAACGATCATTGCGACGCCAAGAGGAATGAAAACAACACCCAAAAAGTGTATTCCTAATTTTTTTATCATGAAATTAATAAAACTCCTTTAATCCATCAACATGTGTAAATGGTATTTTGAAAATTGCTTTTGAATCGGTGAAAATTTATCTTTTCTAGCACTTTTTGATAGCTTTTTAAAGACTTTTTTCGTCATCACTTTAGTCCCTTGTAAGAAACCTGGTACATCAATGAGTAACTTTTCATTTTTTGCTAGAAATTCTTTATAATCGATGACTTTTAATAAACCATCATGTTGATGGAACAATACATAGTCAAGGTAAGGTGGGAACACAATCATTGTGTTTTCTTGCCACTCAACTGCTGTATACGGTGTATTATTCTCATCTTTAATAAAGTAATATTTTGGTACTAAAGTATCTAGATCATCATAATAGTTTTGTAAAGCATCAATTTCATCGGAATATCTAAGTAATGCGGTTAATTTATCTTCTCTAAAGAAGAAATACTTCTCGCGTTGTTCAGGATATTTATCAAGCCATGCTTTTTTGACCATTGCAAAAACTCTAAATATACTATCAGCATTGAATTCTAGCGCATCATTAAACATTTCTGATAAGACAAATAAGTTAAATGAGTCACATAAATGCTTCACTTGTTGAATCACTGTTTTCATAAAATAAGACGGTGATAAAATCGGAACCTCAAGATGAAAATTGATATCCAAATACTTCGCGGAAACCCTTTGGATGTTTGGTACAACTGATTTTGGTAAGATGTAGAAAACACAACTATAACCAAGTCTTGGATGAGTATAAATAAATCGAACGGATTTACTATCCATTTCAACTTCAAAGCCTTCTTGACGTTCAAAAAAATCAATTAATGCATCCACATCAATTGTCCGACTTTTTTCTTTAAAGAAGTGCAAGTAAAATTGACTCAAGAGATCATCCCCTTTATTAGTTATATTTTAACATAAAAATCTACTTATTTTGTTGCCAAATAGCGTTCAACTTGCCATAATCCGTACGATCAATTTTTAATGGTGTAATTGAAACATAACCTTCACGATAAGCTGTCATATCAGAATCATCATCTTCTTTGAAGTTGATTTCTGAGTATGCAAACTTGTAAAGGTCAGGTTTATCTGATTTCATATATTCTAAATGTTGAATTCGTTTACCTTGCTTTGTCATTCTAACACCAAGCACTTTTTTGTGTTGTGGATGTGGGAAATTAACGTTTAAGATGTCCGTGTTCAAATAGACTTGATGCTCAATGAGTTCATCAAGTAGTTTAACTGTTTCATCATATAAATAAGGCAAATCGAGTACATTCGGCGCAGAAAATGCAATCGCTGGGACATGATTAACTGCCGCTTCAAGCGCAGCAGCAACTGTGCCAGAGTAGAGTACATCCATCGCAAGATTAGCACCAAAATTAATACCTGATAAAACTAAGTCCATTTCTTCCTCAAAAACTTTTAATCCAGCTCGAACAGAATCCGCAGGAGTACCTGCAACCGCAATCGTCTTTACTGAGCCTAGAAGGGGTTCAAGGGTTCTAATTTCCATCGGTCCTCGAACGGTAATTGAATGTGATTTTGCACTTTGTTCATAAAGTGGTGCAGAGACAAACACTCGACCATAGTGACTTGCAGCCTTAGCGAGTATCGCTAGCCAAGGGGATTGAATTCCATCATCATTGACAACTAATATATTCATGACTGACCTCCTAAAACATTCTTACAACGTCCACAGACACCATGTTCATTGACTTGATCAACAACATTCCAGCATCTCGCACAAACATGACCATTTGCTTTTTGAACATTAATTGACATTTGATTGTCAACTTTTAAGTTAATTTTTGAGACGATTAATACCTTATGAAGTGTTTCTTTTATTTGTAGGAATTCAATAGCACTTAGTTGTTCTTTAGTTAAAGTCAAATCAACTTCAGCTTCTAATGATTTACCAATAATCTTAGCATTTCTAGCCATTTCTAAATGTTTTAGAACTTCGTTTCTGATTTCTTCAAAGATGATAAAGTTTTCTTGTAGTCTTGGTTCTTTTAATCTGCTTCCTTTAGGCATATCTTCTAGATACACATCTTCTTGTTCACGATAAGGGAGTGTGAGATATGCTTCACTGGTTGTGTGGGGGATGATTGGGTTTAGTAAGACGAGCATTCCTAAGCAGATATCATAAATTGTGGACTGAACTGCACGACGCTCAAAATCATCTTTTGAATCACAATACAATGTATCTTTTGTGTAATCAAGATAGAATGCACTTAAATCATTGACAACAAACGGTACGATTTGGCGAAGAACTTCTTGGAAATTATAGTTTAGGTAAGCATCATTTAACTTAGTTGCGATGACGTAATATTTATCAGTCATGATGCGATTGAGTTGACCACGCATCGACCATCCAATGTAATCAGTTGTTGGATTAAAGTCACCTAGATTACCAAGCATGAAACGAATTGTATTACGAATCTTTCGGTAATTCTCAGCGATTTGTGCAAGTAATTCTTTTGATAATGGAAGGTCTGCACGATAGTCTACTGATGCAACCCACATTCTTAGGACATCCGCTCCTTGTTCTTTCATAACAGCAAGTGGATCAATGACATTACCTAATGATTTACTCATTTTGCGACCTTGGCCATCGACAGTAAATCCATGTGATACGATTTGTTTATAAGGTGCGATGCCACGTGTTGCAATTGAGGTAGTTAATGATGAATTAAACCAACCACGATATTGGTCTGAACCTTCTAAATATAGGTCAGCAGGAAATGGTATCTGATGACGACCTAATACTGAGTATGTCGTACCAGAATCAAACCAAACATCCATAATATCAATTTCTTTTGTCAGATTTTCAGATAAAACATAGTCCTTAGGTAATAAATCTTTTGCATCCCATTCATACCAAATATCTGATCCGTGAGTTTCAAATAAATTAGCAATATGTTCAATTAATTTAACATCAAGTAATGG
>JAEYXZ010000048.1 GCA_023431045.1 Bacillota bacterium
TGTTTTGTCAACGACATAACCTTTGATTGGTCCTGGAACTGATCCAGAAACTAATAATAAGTGTCTTTCGGTGTCAACAGATACAACTTTAAGATTTTGTACTGTCTTTGTTTCAGCACCCATATGACCAGGTAATTTCTTACCTTTCATTTTTCCTTTGATTGGTCCCATCGAACCTGGCGCACGGTGATACATGGATCCGTGACCCATTGGTCCGCGGTTTTGATTATGGCGCTTGATGGCACCTGCGTACCCTTTACCTTTTGAGGTTCCTGTAACATCGATGATGTCTCCAGCTTGGAATAAATCTGCTCCAAGTTCAGTACCTACTTCTAGTGATGCTAATTCATTGTTAAGTGCTTCAAAGCGGATTTCTCTCACGAAGCGCTTAGGTGCTGTATTAGCTTTTTTCACGTGCCCTAATTCAGGCTTGTTACTTAATTTTTCACGTTTTGTTTCATATCCGATTTGGGTTGCAACATAACCGTCTGTTTCGACTGTCTTTTGTTGTAATACCACGTTCTCAGATACATCAACAACTGTGACTGGAATTAAAACTCCATCGGCATCAAATACCTGAGTCATTCCAACTTTTTTACCTAAGATTCCTTTGGCCATTGTCTTTCCTCTTTCTTATAGTTTTTGACCTATCGACTTTATTTTTTCAGGACGATGTCGATTCCTGATGGTAAATCAATTCTCATGAGAGCATCAATCGTCTTTGAATTTGGATCAAGAATTTGAATTAATCTCTTGTGTGTTCTGCGTTCGAATTGTTCACGAGAATCCTTGTTCACGTGTGGTGATCTAAGAATTGTGAATACTTCTTTCTTAGTTGGTAGTGGAATTGGACCTTGGACAGTAGCCCCCGTCTTAATAACACTTTCAACAATTTTCTTCGCAGCTTGATCGATTAATCTGTGATCATATGCCTTCAAACTGATTTTGATAATATCTTTTGCCATTGTAGTTCTCCTTTCGTCTATAATCCTTGCATAGACTAGCTCCATGGAAACACCCGATATCTGGACAACGGCTATCCGTGTACCGACAACCTTCCATATCAACGCTTTACTTGTATATTTGCAAGCCTATTTATTATATAAAAAAGGTCACCATTATGCAACCCCTTTTTTTCTTTTTCTCCTATAAAAGTAATACTTTTATGTATATTATGGTGAAATCTGTCTTAGTTCTTGTTCAATTTTGCATGCTTTAATCATTTCTAAGTATAGATTAAATTTAGTCTCATCAATCACGAAATGTTTGAATCCGTTTTTCAATAACCCTCGAAATCCATTAAAACGATGAAGTGTTTCTCCCCTGATGTAGAGTGGTTTATTGCGTCGTTTGAGTTCATATTTGAGTTGAAGTAGATCTTTTAAGTATTTTATCCCATCTTCTTTAGCATTATCATAGATTTCATAAAAGATTTTCTCGAGCTCGATGATGGCATAATTAAACTTAGGGTATGCTTTATGGTTGTAAAAAGTTTCAGTCGTATCTATGCCTAAACCAATCCCAATTTCTGGATAATTTTTACGATTAAAGAAACTGATGATATGTTGTTTAATTTGTCGATAATCATCTCTATTTACTAGATCCGGAATGATGATTGAAAGATGGTTATGATTATGCTTTGATATTGCATCTAGTTCTTCCATGTAAAAATGACTAAATCTTGAAAAATTCATCATGTTAAAACTTGGGGTTTCATTGATCATGAAGTGCATTTGAATAGTCTCTGGACGCGGTAATTGAATCAATATAGGCTTATCAGGAAAAGTCTCAAATAATCTTTTATAGAAATCTTTCTGCTCATATTTTTGACAAAATTCTAATTCACTTAGGTGCCGTCTTTCTGGCTCAACGATAATGAAATCAAAGGGTAAATTTAAAGCTTTTTCGATGTGACTCATGTGGTATATTTCGATACCTAATTCAATTCCTTCATGTGACTTTAATAACATCGAATCACACCCCTTTCATTATTCGCTTTTAATCATTCTATAGACTGGATCGATATAGTACCATTGATTATGATTAAGCTTATCATTCGTCAATATATAAATAATTTTTCGATTAGATAAATATCTTAAAACGGTGAAATCAACGGTATCATCTAAAACCACTGCAATCACATTTTTAGGAATCATTTTGAGATAGATTAAGTCAATATCTCTAATATTTAGAATGACTTGATCTTCAATCGGTATCTTATATTGAATAAGCAGTCCCTTAATTGTACGACAAATAAAATGAAAAACACTTTTTACATCGGCTCTATCTTCATAGTTTGATAGTACTTCATGACATGATTGAATTAATTGGTGAATGACTTGTTTGTTTTTGGTTAATCGATTTTTAATGCATGTGATAAGTTCCCTAAGTGCATCTTTAATGATAAATCCATCATGAATCCGTTTAATTTGGATAAACCCATTTCGAATATAGTCAAGTAAATGCTCAGAAATGTAATCGATGATATAGGTAATAGTCTGTTTGATTGAACCTTTATTTTGATCGTTTAATTGAATATCATGACTTAGATGGATTTCAAAATAACGGCCAAATAACAGCCTTGTGGTAGTGATTTTCATCGATGGAATTCCTTCTTTCTCACACTTTGAAAATTATATCTAAATGTATTAAAGAATGCAAACAAAGTTATAAAGAAAAAAGAAGAGTCGCCTCTTCTTAATATTTTTCTTTAAAATATTTGCTGATATTCTCTAAGGATCTCAATAATACTTCATCTTTATCAAGACTTAAATCCTCTAAGAGTGCATCAACCATTTCATTATGAAATTGATCATGGATTGCTAGTACTTCAAGTGCCGGTTTATCAAGTTTGATGTAAACCTTTCTACGGTCTACTTCATCACGATAACGATAAACATAACCTTTTTTAACTAAGATATTCACTGCGGTTGTTAAAGTACCTAGAGTAATTCTAAGTTTTTTAGCAACACTTCCCATCGTTGGAATCTTCGCATTTCTGATTGCTTCTAGGACATGGACTTCAGTCATCGATAAGGTGACACCGCGAACCTTTAATGTATCCGCTTCGATACTTAAAATATGGTTGAATACATCCACTAACAATTCATTAATTACTTCTTTGGCAGATATCATTTATCTAACCCCTTTTCAAACTTACAAGACGACAAATCCAATTCCCATCGTTCCAGGACCCGCATGAGCACCAACAACTGGTGTAAGTGGAATCATAGCAACGTCCACCCCTGGAATAGCTGCCTCAATTTCAGCTTTCATATCAAGCGCTTTATCTTTATTGGTTGTATAGGCAATGAACAATTCGACTTTTTTATTAGTTATTTCTTTTAAGATAATTTCCATCAAACGTTTTTGAGCTTTTGAGGTTGTTCTAATCTTCTCATAAGGTTGTAGTGAACCATCTGGTTTAATCATTAATAATGGTTTAATCTTTAACAAGGTACCAAGTAACCCTGCCGTTGCTGATAAACGTCCATTCTTAACTAGATACTTTAAAGTATCAACTAAAACGTAGAGTTTTAAATTGTCACGATAAGCCTCAAGTGTTTTCACAATTGATTGAATATCTTGACCGGCTTTAACGAGTTCTAAAGCTTTTTGGCCTAACAACACTTCACCGTAACTAACACTCTTTGAATCAAGTACTTCGACATTAATTCCAGTAACTAATTCTTTCGCAAGAATTGCTCCTTGATAAGTTCCTGATAATTTACTCGATAATGTAATAACGAGTAGATCAGAATAGCCTTCATTCTTAACTCTTTCATAAAGGTCAGCAAACTGACCCGTTGACACTTGTGAGGTGTGAATATCGGCATTTGGTTTTTCTAACATCATCTTGTAAAAATCATCAGCTTTAATATCGATATGATCGACATATTCGTGCCCATCAAAGAACACTGTGAGTCGTAAAATATGAAACTCATTTTTATTGTCTAGATAGTCTACTCCAGAGGTAGAACACATCGCGATTGCTATTTTTCCCATAAGAATTCCTTTCAAAATACTTTGATAATCAAAATATTGTATTCTTATAGTATCATAGAATGATTTATTTTCAATAGTAAAATGCAATAATTCCCATAAACTCGGCTAAATT
Organism: Bacillota bacterium; assembly: GCA_023431045.1. Lineage (GTDB taxonomy): Bacteria > Bacillota_I > Bacilli_A > Acholeplasmatales > Acholeplasmataceae > Acholeplasma. Next base: position 4,118 of record JAEYXZ010000048.1, read on the forward strand.
ATGTCTATTTACGGCTTTTTAATCGGTTTTACTTTAGAAAATAAAAGAATAGCTCCACAGGAACTATCTTATATCTAATAACCCTTTTTGTCAAAGAATGTTATAAATTAACACCTATTATAAACTTATGATGGCGGTCCGGACGGGACTTGAACCCGCGATCTCCTGCGTGACAGGCAGGCATGTTAACCACTACACCACCGGACCAACAGCACCATTATTTTAACATGTATTTAAGACTTGTCAATATCTATAACCATTGAATCTAAATAATATAGAATTAATGCTTGAGTTCCTAAATTTTCATATTGTTCATCAATCAATTTTTCAAGCATATTTCGAACTTTTATAAGGATTGGTAATTCAGTTTTAGAGTTTGCAATTGCAAGATTTAAATCCTTATAAAAATGCTTGATATAAAACCCTGGTTGATAGTCTTTTTTAATCATTTTTAAGCCACTAATTGAAAGTTGATTGGATGCTGCAGATCCACCACTTAATACGGTATGTACCGACATTAAGTCAAGGTTATTTTCAAGAGCAAACACCAAACTTTCTGTGACACCTGCAAGGGTTCCTGCAATCGCGATTTGATTGGCGAGTTTAGTCATTTGACCTTGTCCAGCACTTCCCATATAAGTTATCTTTTTGCCTAGTTTATCTAAAAGTGGTAAGACATTTTCAAAAACAGATTTTTTTCCACCAACCATGATTGAAAGACTTGCATCTATCGCTCCTTTTTCACCACCTGTGACTGGTGCATCAAGGACATCAAAATCAAGTTCTTTTCCTCTTATGTATAAATCTTTTGCAAGTTTTGGATCAGAGGTTGTCATATCAATAATGATGGTTCCTCGTTGAGCATGCTTAAAGACTTCATTAAAAACTTCTAGCACATCCTTTGGATATCCCACCATAACAAAAATAACCTCAGCCTCTTTGATTGCTTTTTCGATGGTTGGATATACCTTTATGGCAGGCTCTAATTCAAGCGCTTTTTCAAAAGTTCGATTATAAGCAGATACCTTATGACCCGCTTCACTTAAGTGTTTTGCCATGGGTTTACCCATGATCCCTGTTCCAATCCACGCTATTCTCATGCATATTACCTCTTCTTTATTATATCGAATTTTTAGAAATAAAAAAAGGATAGATTAATATCCTTAAAACACATAAGTGGTGGCTCCGGACGGAGTTGAACCGCCGACACGAGGCTCTTCAGGCCTCTGCTCTACCAACTGAGCTACAGAGCCACTATGGCGGTCCGGACGGGACTTGAACCCGCGATCTCCTGCGTGACAGGCAGGCATGTTAACCACTACACCACCGGACCTAATTTTGGTTGCGGGAGAAGGATTTGAACCTTCGACCTCCGGGTTATGAGCCCGACGAGCTACCGCTGCTCTATCCCGCGGTATGATAATTTTGTAAAACTGGCGGAGGAAGAGGGATTTGAACCCCCGCGGCTTTTACGCCCTGTCGGTTTTCAAGACCGATCCCTTCAGCCTCTTGGGTATTCCTCCGTACATGATTGATGAAAGTTTGTTGGTGGACCCGGTTGGGCTCGAACCAACGACCAGCCGGTTATGAGCCGGCGGCTCTGACCAACTGAGCTACGGGTCCAACTGGTAGCGGCGGGGGGGATTGAACCCTCGACCTTGCGGGTATGAACCGCACGCTCTAGCCAGCTGAGCTACACCGCCATGTAATTAGAGTACCCAATAACTGTTATGAAAATGAAATGGTGGAGCTTAGCGGGTTCGAACCGCTGGCCTCCTGCGTGCAAAGCAGGCGCTCTCCCAGCTGAGCTATAGCCCCATAACATGTAGTTAAAACCTCTTCAAATTTGCCGTGCAAATTTGGTAGGCCTGAGTGGACTTGAACCACCG
>JAEYXZ010000124.1 GCA_023431045.1 Bacillota bacterium
GTGTCAATATGACGCATCCAATATGTGTCAATGACTCTTAACATAATAACTTTTAGGAATTCATTAAAGACTTCAGCTGGGAATTCATTTTTCTTGAAATCCATTTCTTTTTGAGCAAGTTCTTTTAGATATTCAGGAACTGTATTTTCATCAAGATCCTGTAATTTCTCAATTGAAAGGGTTCCTTTTGGAAAGAGTAATCCCTCAAAATGAGTGATGATTTGTTCATCATCAATATCGAATTGTCCACGCTTGACTTCACGAATAAATGGATACAGTTCATTATCAATGGTGTCATTAATAAATCCTCTAACTTTATCTTCAACTGAAATTTCAGTTAAAACTGCTGTTCTTTCGCCATAGATGATTTCTCTTTGAAGTCTTAAGACGTCATCATATTTTAAAACGTTTTTTCTAATTTCCGAGTTGAAACCTTCAGAACGTTTTTGAGCACCAGTAATTAAACTAGAAATGATTTTAGAAGTGACTGGTTCTCCAGTGGTTTGAGCTTTTTGTAATGTTCCAATAACCATCTTAAAACGATCTCCACCACGACGCACCATTAATTCATCCTCAGCACTAATAAAGAATCTAGAAAACCCTGGGTCTCCTTGTCTGCCGGCACGACCACGTAACTGGTTATCGATACGTCTCGCTTCATGTTTTTCAGAACCAAGAACTGCAAGACCCCCTAATTCCTTAACGCCAGGTCCAAGCTTAATATCGGTACCGCGACCAGCCATATTGGTTGCAATCGTAACAGATCCTTTTTGACCAGCTTTGGCAATAATTTCTGCTTCTCTTTCATGATTTTTAGCATTTAGAATTTCATGTGGTATACGACGTTTACGAAGTAACACGGAAATGAGTTCAGATGTTTCAACTGCAATCGTACCAATTAACATTGGTTGACCAATTTGATAACGGCGTTCAACCTCATTCACGAGTGCTTCAAACTTTTCATCCGCTGTAACAAAGAAATAGTCTTTTGCATCATCACGAATAACCGGTTTATTCGTTGGCACTTCAATGACATACATATTATAAATATCAATAAATTCTGCTTCTTCGGTTTTAGCTGTCCCAGTCATCCCTGACAACTTATCATACATTCTAAAGAAGTTTTGATAAGTAATGGTTGCAACTGTGACAGTTTCTTTTTTAACTTCAACATTTTCTTTGGCTTCAATAGCTTGATGGAGTCCTTCTGAAAATTGTCTACCACGTAAAATACGACCAGTGAATTGGTCAATGATGAGAACTTCGCCATCTTGAACCATATATTCTTTATCACGGCTCATCGTGAAGTTAGCTTTTAAGGCATTATTAATATGGTGTAATAATGATACATGCTTTAGATCATATAAGTTTTCGATACCAAAAACTTGTTCAGCTTTTGAAATCCCTTGAGGTGATAATTCAACGGTATTGGATTCAACATCAAGTTCATATTCATCATCATTAAGTGACTTCACATATCGATCAGCTTGTTGATACAAACTTTGTGTTTGTTTAGCAGGACCAGAAATAATTAATGGCGTTCTCGCTTCATCAATTAAAATGGAGTCGACTTCATCGATGATTGCATATGGATAACCACGTTGCGCGACCATGTCTTGATGGTATAAAACCATGTGGTCACGTAGATAGTCAAAACCTAATTCTGAGTTGGTTGAATACATCACATCACAGTCATATGCAGCACGTTTTTCTTCACGTGACAAGTCTCTTAGATTGAGTCCTACAGTTAAGCCTAAAAAGCGGAATAATGATCCGATTTCACCTTCTGCTTCACGTTTAGCTAAATATTCATTGACAGTAACAATATGAACACCTTTACCATTAAGTGCATTTAAATAGGCTGGCATAACAGCGGTTAAGGTTTTACCTTCACCGGTCTTCATTTCAGCGATATTACCATGATGGATGGCAATCCCTCCCATCACTTGCACAAAATAAGGTGTTAAACCTGTGACTCTTGTTGATGCTTCTCTAACGGTTGCAAATGCTTCAACTAAAATGTCATCGAGTGATTCACCTTGTTTAATACGTTCGCGGAAAAGACTTGCTTGACCTTTGAGTTCATCATCGCTTTTTTGCTTCATAACAGTTTCTAATTCGAAGACTTTCTCAGCGACTTTTTTATATTTTTTTAATGCTCTTTTGGTAGAATCAAACCATCCAAACATTGCATTCACATCCTTTATCAGTTTACTTTGTATATGATACCTTATTTAACTTTTTTATTCAAGAGATACTCTTTGAGTATCATCCGGTTATGTGGGACCACAAGATCCCATGGAACTTGATTGATTTCGAACCATTGAAGACTCTTAACCTCTTCATCACTTGCCTTTAATTCACCTTCATATGAATCAACCACAAAAATGTTATCAACAATATAAACCACATCACCATTAGGGTAAGTAAATAAGAAGTCCTTGCCGGTATATGTTTTAAACAAATGACATTTTGTGATGTTAATATTGAGTTCTTCTTTGACTTCGCGAATGAGTGTTTCTTCTAATGTTTCACCAATTTCAAGTGATCCACCATGAAAACCCCAAAGTCCATTATCTGCTCTTTGTTGTAATAAAAGCTTTCCGTCTTCTTCAATGATGGCACCACATGCAACCATGATGAGTGGTTCTTTTCCCACTTTTTTTCTTAAATCTAAAATATATCCCATGAAAATCCTCAGTCATTCATGTATTTATCTTTTGATAAACCAAATTCATTAATAAGCACTGCCATCAAATCAGTTTCGGATTGATAACGTTTAAGATTTTCTTCATTAAGTGGATACTTTAGTCTTGGTTCAAGACTGTTTGAATTATTATTGATAGCGATGTGTAATTCATCTCCACGATATAAGAGTGATACCGTACCGCCCATCATACTTTCAAATTCTAATAATTTTTCAATCATTGAAGGTGTAACAATGTAGAATGCATGTTGTGGATCAGTCGATTCCATTAAGAACTTTTTATTGAAAGCGATACTTTCTGTTTCTACTTTCTTAAATCCTTTTGGTGCAATCGAGAAACCTAACCATGATTTTTCTAAAATTCTCACTTGATCTTTAAAAGCTTCATCAAATTTAAAAATTAACCAACGACCTTTAAAATAGGTTTGATAGGATACATGTCTATTCCCTTTTGAGTCATAAGTTACATGTCGTTCTTCCATATGGAAATCACATGCTTGGATTTTGACACCTTTATATTCACAAGTGACTAAATCTTCACCTTTATAACGGTCAGGTTGTTTAACCAGTCCAGTGGCAAGCACTCTTGAAAGATTGAGTGAATCTTCTGGATTATAGTAAACATTTTGATACATTTCTTCTAGTAAAGCTTTAATTAAATTTAATTTAAATTTCTTAGTAAATGGTCTTGATTTAGATGATGCAATGGCACCAAAAATAATCCCAATAACAAATAAAATCATGCCTATGATGATACCAAAAACGACGACAGTTTCACCAAACAGTGCACTCAAAATAGCGATTGCAGCACCGGCAATAATGAAGATAATACTAATTCGACTATTCTTTGCATAGACTGAATATATCGCTTGTCTTTCTTGTTCTAGTTGTTCTATTCCTTTAATCATTTCCTCTATCCCTCACATTCATAAAAAAGCAGAAACAAGACTGTTTCTGCCACTTTAAATGACATCAATTTCAGAAATTAAATTCGACGTCTTGTCTTTTAGAAGCTTCTGCTTCAAAGAAATCCTTCTTAACAAAGTGCTTCCAGCCAGCAATAATTGATGAAGGGAAGACAACAACTTTTTGATTATAAATTGAAACATTGGAGTTGTACACACGACGTGCGGCTTGTAGATTTTCTTCAACTTCCATTGTTGCATCTTGTAACTTCGCAAAATTTGTACTTGCTTTTAAATCAGGATATTGTTCAACAACAACATTGATTGCTGACATACCTGCAGCGAGTTGATTCGCGAATTCTTGTTTTTCTGCCATTGGAGCATTATGAGCTGGTTGACGCATAGCGATAACTTTCGCTAAGGTTTCTTGTTCATGTTTTGCATAACCCTTCGTTGCAGAAACCATCTTAGTTAATAAATCATATCTTTTTGTTAAAGCAATATCGATACTTGATTCGGATTCATCAATTTTAACAATCATCGTATTGAAGGCATTAACTTCAGTAAAGTACCAAATGACGAAGACGATTAATAGGAATCCAAGGACCCCTAAAACTATAAATAACCATTCCATTTTCCCATTCTCCTTGTTAACATATCTATGTTAAACTAGATACTATTTTACACTAATTGTTGAAAAATATCAATGTTCGATAATTTTTCCCATGTAAAGATTTCATCAAGTTTTCCAAAATGGCCATTATTAACAGTAAATTTGAATATAGGGCGTTTTAGACCTAGTGAGTTGATGATTGATTTTGGAGTTAGTGGATAGTGTTTCAAAATCCATTTTTCAATCACAGAATCAAGAACTTTTCCAGTTCCAAAAGTATTGACAAAGATGGATACTGGATGAGCAACACCAATCGCGTATGCCAATTGGATTTCGCACATCTTTGCAACTTTTGATGCGACGATTTGTTTTGCTAAAAAGCGTGCCATGTATGAAGCTGAGCGATCCACTTTAGATGAATCTTTTCCTGAAAATGCTCCACCACCATGATGCGCATATCCACCATATGTGTCGACAATTAATTTACGACCTGTTAGTCCTGAATCACCAACCGGTCCGCCAATCACGAATCTTCCTGTTGGATTGATGTAATATTTTGTTTCATCACTTAATAGATGACTTGGAATGACAGGTTTAATCACATGTTCTAAGATATCTTTTTTAACTTCAGCAAGTGATTTTTCTTCAAAGTGTTGAGTTGAAACAACGATTGCAGATACTGCAACAGGGTGATGATTGTCATCATAGATGACAGAAACTTGGGACTTACCATCTGGTCCTAAACCTTTAACAATACCTTGTTCTCTTACAATAGCTAGTCTCTTGGTAAGTTCGTGTGCTAAAAAGATTGGTAGTGGGAGTAATGCTTCCGTATCATCTTTTGCATATCCAAACATGATACCTTGATCACCGGCACCTTGTTCTTTTTCTGATGTTTCATTGACGCCAAGAGCAATATCTGGACTTTGAGTATTTAACTCAATATGATATTTAGCACTTTCAGCTTCAAAGATAAAATGGATATTATCATAACCACTTTCTTTAATAGCTTGTTTTGCAATTTCGATGATTTTAGTTTCATTGATGTTTGCTTTAGTTGTTACTTCACCAAAAATAAATACTGAAGTATTAGCAAGAGCTACCTCAATTGCACATCTTGAATCTGGATCTTCAGATAAGCAATAATCTAGGATGCTATCTGCAATATAATCAGATACTTTATCTGGATGACCTTTTGTAACTGACTCGCTTGAAAAAATATAACTCATATTTCTAACCTCTTTCTAAATAAAAACGCATTCGATAAGGAATGCGTTAGAATATTCCTTATTGTTGGGACACTACCCCCTATTGGTAAGCACCTAATTTAAATAGGTTGCTGCTACTTCAACGGCCAAATTCCTCCATAGCTCTGAATAAGTTCTTATGAATTTATTGATACCATAATACACTAATTTTTATTAAAAGTAAATCAATTGGAATAGTGACTTGATAATTGTGAAATGATTTACAATTTTTAATGAATCTGGGTTATAGATTGTGATAAAGTTGATCTAATTCTTCATTATATCTTAAGAACGTTTCCTTTAGATTGTAATCAAAATAAGGAATTAATTCTTTTTGAAAGAAAGTAAGTGCTTGATTGTGAGTATAAGGTCTACGATAAGTTGATACACTTCTTAATGACACATACATATCGGAAAGCAAAATAATCTGTGCTTCAATATTGGGTTGAATTTTACCCATTTCTTTTAAGAATGTTTCAGAGGCATTATTCTCATGATGGACTCTTAAGATATCCATTGATTTTTGTGCAAGTTGAAGGCGTCTAGCAATTCTTCCACCAAGTTCGGTTTTCTCTTTTAACATATCATAGGTGTGTTCATCATATGTTTCACGATCCATGACGAGTTCTTGAATTTCATCAAACTTCAAATGTATCAATACATAATCTTCAACTTCTTTTTTACTTTCATCACTTAAGTTATAAAAATTAGCTAATGCATGAGACATCACCGCAACTTGATTTGCATGTTTCTCATCAAGTAATGAAGAGGATGCAGAAAAGACGACAGAGAATAAATTCTTAACGATGTGCGCAAAGTCACTTTGAACTTGACGACGTTTAGTTAATTCTTTTTTGCGTTCATCTTGAATGGACTGCCCAATCGAAACAATGACATATAAAACCAGGTAAAACATTGCGAAAATGATCGTTCTTAAGACTAAATCCCCAAACTCACGTGTTAATACTTTTTGTTGAATGAATTCAGCCCATCCGAGATTGGCATCAAAGAAGTTATGAGTCCAAACAAAGTGAATGATGATCACAACTCCTAGTAGTGAGACGAAACTTGTTGAAAGTAATTTCTTATCTTGGTAAAGTGATATTTGAACGAGTGCATAATAGATTAATACATAAGCCGCTGTCTCAAAGATCGCATTTGGATTGACATTATCATCATTAACACCACCATAAATACGAAGATATACAAGCATTGCAGAAATAAAAATATAAAATGATGAGACATACATTGCAATTTGTTGTTTGGTTTTATCATGATGGTCTAAATTAATAAGGTTTGTTAATAGTTTATTAATTGCATATGTGATTGGAAATGCAAGTGCGGTAATTAACCAGTCCATTAATGGTCGATCAGACACGAGCGCTAAAAAGAAAAAAATGACTGAATAAACTAAGTTTGAGACAAAGACAATATTTTTAATAACGACATTTCGACGGTGTAATACCGCGACATCATTAGCGATATCAATACCGGTTTCAAACCCAAAAAACTTGGCAAATAATCGCTTGCCAAGACCTTTTAGCTTTTGTTTGGGTTTGTTAAAATTCATGAATAATCAGTCCTTTTTTTTCTTGCCTTTTTGATCACCAAATAATTCGTAGATCGATGTTTTATGGTAACTAGGGTTTTCAAGTGCTTGATCTTCACTCATCACTTGTGCAACTCTGGTTGATGCTGCTGCAGCAATCGCACCAACGATATCATCTAATAAAGTATGGCAATGGCCATCTTTTTTACCGTCTTCATTGAGTTTTGCTACAACACCTTTTTTATTGACATCAATGTCACCAAAGTTTGTTTGACCGATTGATCCAAAGTTTCTAGCAACATCAAGGCCTAATGTTTCATCAAGTCCAAATAATCCTAGGTCATAGTATAAGATATCTTGAATAGGGCCTTTAAACATCTTTTCTTCTGCAAGTCGGTCGACTTCAGCAGCGAATTGAACATGATGAAAGACATCTCTAAAGGTTAGAATCTTTTCAACCGATTCTAGACACAATTGAAAATCAATTTCAGGATGATACTTGCTTTGTTGCTGATGGGTAATTTTCGCGATTTCAACGAGTTCAACACCACGACTTCTTAGCGTTGCGATGTTGAGCTGTAACATTTCGTCACGATTGTATACTAATTTTACGTTTTTATTCATTGAATGGTCCCCCCATTAATCAATAGATTTTGTCCATTTAAATAATCTTTGATTCCAAGACGCTTCTTACCTTCTTGCTGTAATTCCAGAATTTCTAAAGCACCTTTCATGCATCCAATCCATAATCTTTTACCGATCAGTCTTATTTCATAAGGCTTTAACTCTATTATATCATCATATTGACTCTTAAATACCTTAACTAGCGTGTTATGGACGTAGAAATGCGCACCAACCTGAGGTGCTAAACCACGAACTCGGTTGTGATTCCATTCAGCAGATCTTGTAAAATCAAGCGCTTCATCTTGATACTTTAAAGTTGGTGAGAATGTGACTAAACTTGTATCTTGTGGCTTTTTTTGATAATTTTTTTGAAGGATGTCATTTAATCGATCTTTAAGTAAGTCACGTCCAACAAGTGACAACTTATTTGATAGTGTCTCATAATTATCATCTTTTTCAATGTTGACTTCTCGTTGTTCAATCATATCACCAGCATCCATCTGATAAACCATTTCCATCAGTGTAACTCCAGTCTTTTGATCACCATTAAAAAGGGCATATTGGATTGGTGCTCCACCTCGATATTTTGGTAATAATGATCCATGGACATTAATTGAAGGAACCGCTTCAAGTAAGGCTTTAGGAAGGATTTGACCAAATGCTGCAGTGATTAATAAATCTGGCTTTAAATCGATGATACGTTGATAATCCATTCTAATATTTTCAGGTTGAAAAACCGGAATTGAGTGTTTTAATGCCACTTCCTTAACCGGTGGATAGGTTAGAATCTTCTTTCGACCAATATAAGCATCTGGTTGTGTAATCACTAAACCAATTGGATACTTTTCTTCAATTAACATTTCAAGAATTGGTACTGCAAAACGTGGTGTTCCCATAAAAACAATCATGATATTTACCTCTTAATTCCATTTAATTCCCGGATAATAACTTAACTTAATATCCTGGTTTGAATAACTATTAATATAATCAATGATATCTTGATCCATGACTTGATACTTTAGTGTAACAATGACACGATATAAATCTTTTAGCTTAAAGACATACGATGAAATTGGTCCTAACACGGTCATACCATAGCGTATGGCTAAACTCTTGATATAGTGTGCATCCTGGAAAGTCTTTAGATAGCTCTTACCTTCTAAAAGAATTTGTGCTACTTTTTCATAAGGTGGTAATCCTAATAGTTTTCGATTATTAAGCATTTCCTTATAGAATTCATCAGCCTTATTTTCAATAACATATTGTAAAATTTTATGGTTTGGATTATAAGTTTGAACAACTGTGTCGATGTCTTCATGAAGGGTGAGTTCTTTTAATAGTCGATAAGCCTTTTCATGGGCTTGATAACTTGGAACTTGTAAGAATTGATCAGCAAGTAAGATTGAAATTAATTTTGTCTTTGAGTTGATTTGCTTTAAAGCAAGTTCAGTTCCAACGATAAAACTTGATTGTGAAACCTTCTCTAGTGTTATTTGTCGCTGCTTAGCATTTGACATGGTTGTCGCATCAACTCTTGCAATACTTGCATTCGGATAAAGCTTTTTAAGTGAAGATTCAACAAATTCAACGCCAAATCCAACTGGTTTTATTGCTGGTTTTCCACAACTTGGGCATAGGGTTGCATAAGGTTCTTGGTATGCTCTAACGCTAGACTTTAATAACTGTTCATTTTCATAATAAGTTAATGGAACTTGTGTCATTGGGTCTTTAGGTACATGACCGCAACGACGACACATCACAAACGGTGCATAACCTTTTTGATTCATGACTAAAATCGCTTGTTGATGGTGTTCTAAAATATCATTCATTTGTTCTTTTATGCGATTAGAAAAAATCGATGCATTTCCATTCTTTAACTCTAAACTCATATCGATGATTTCCATCTGATGAGAATCACTTGAGGATAATTTATATTCAGTTATTCGCTTTTCTTTTATACCATAAATGGTATCAGCACGATGTATATGAGCAGCCAAGATTAAAGGAATCTGATGATATTTACTTCTTAGTTTTGCAATCTCAAGCGTATCATAATACACTTGATCTTCTTGTATGTAGGAATTATTTCCGGAATCATCCACATAAATTAATCCAAGTTGCGAGGATGGTGTGAAAATAGCGCGTCTTGTCCCAACGAGAATTAAAGCTTCTTCGTTGATAAACTGTTGATAAGCGTTTAATCTTTCTTTTGGCGTCAAGTCACTATGGATTGCAACTATATTAGTTGTCTTAAAAACTTGACCTAAAGCTTTGATTGTAGGTTCAACATCATCAATTTCAGGCACAAGATAGATAATTTGTTTCTGCTTTTTTAGAACATCATCAAACATCTTGTATTGAAGATTTCCAATAGTTAGTTGATTGTGTGATAATGCAATTGTTTTAGCTTGTTTAGAATCACGAATCCATTGTTGATATAGTTTATCTTCTTCATTGGTTAATTCAATTAATGGTTGATCACCATAAACCTGTGGTTGGTAGAAATCTATTTCTTCAATCACTTTTAAAACATCACGTTTTATGAGTGTTTGGATGATACTACTTGATGCATATGACATTAAGTTTGATTTTAAGACTTTTTCCTGGCTTTTTACAAAATCAATGATGAGTTGTTGTTTGGGTGTTGCTTGATGATCTAAGTCACCTAATGTAACATAGATGGATTTCTTTTGTTTCGCTTTAGGTTTAATAACTGTTTCTATTAAGATATGACCTTTTTGTTGTAAATACTTAAGTCTAGTATTCTTCTTAAAATCAGTTTTCGATGGGTAATAATGATTCGCCTTGTTGAATAGCGATAAAAACCCCTCGTCTAATCCTTCGCCTTTAATAAGTTTTATACGTTTCGTGTAATGCATTAATAATTCATTGGGTACTATCGTTTGATAAACTGATGCAAGTAAACTTTTAGGTGTTGAAAGTAGATTTTTCGCCATTAAAAACGCTTCATCATCAATCACCGGATAGACATCTAAAACTTCAATAATAGACTTCGTAGCAAGTTCACTTTCATCGAGTAAATCAATGATATAACCAAGACGAGTCATGGTATTAAAAGGCACCAGTACTCTGGAACCTTTTAATACCATTTGATTGAATTGTTCTGGAATCAAGTAATCAAAAACCTGATTCACATCTTCATGCTTTATATCAACAACAACTCGTGCAATCACGTGCATTCACCTTCAATTAATTATAGCATAGATGAAAACTTCTATTTATATAGAAAAAACATCCCAATTCGGGATGTTTTGATTATTTTTTGATTTGACTCAATAATGAATCAATTCGATTACCATAAGCTAATGCTTCGTCATACTTAAAGATTAAATCAGGAATTTTTCTGGTGTTCTTAATCTTTTTAGCAAGTTCCATTCTAATTTTTACTTTATGATCTTCAAGTAGTTCATGTGCTTTAGCAATAACCTCTTTTTCATCACTTAAGATAGAATAATAAACAGTTGCAAATGATAAATCTTTAGTTACTTTAACCTCGGTTAGATTATAATATCCAACTAAGCCATTTTTAATCGTGTCATTGACGATATGAACCAATTCACGATAGATGGTTGATGCCAAACGATCGGTCGTTATACTCATCGCTTTTATGCCTCCACTTCTTTCATGACTGATGCTTCAATGATATCCTCTTCCTTAATATCATTAAAGTTTTCAATTGATAAACCACATTCAAATCCTTGTCTAACTTCTTTCGCATCATCCTTACCACGTTTTAGTGATGATAATTGTCCTTTATAAATGACAACACCTTCTCTAATGACTGTGACGAGTGATTCACGTTTGATAATTCCATCAGTGACCATACAACCTGCAATGGTACCAATTTTTGAAATCTTAAAGAGTTGACGAACGGTTGCTTGACCGATGACTTGTTCTTCAAAGGTTGGTTCAAGCATACCTTTTAACGCTTTTTCAATATCTTCTGTAATTCGATAAACGATATTATAAAGTCTGATTTCAACGCCTTGGCCTTCAGCGATTTGTTTAACTGCAGCAGTAGGTCTCACGTTAAATCCAATCACAATCGCTCCTGATGCAGATGCAAGTGTAATATCATTTTCAGAAATTGCACCAACGCCACTTCTAACGATATTAGCGTGGAATCCTTTAATATCGATTTTTTCAAGCATACCTTTAAGGGCTTCGATTGATCCTTGAACATCGGCTTTTAAGACTAAGTTCAAGACTTTTTCTTCTGATTCTTTTTCATTAAACATCTTATCTAAGGATTGAGCTTTTGTTTGTTTGGATGCAAGATCACGTGATTTAGCAGATCTAGCTTCAGCAGTTTGTCGAGCGAGTTTTTCATCGCCAAAGACCATGAAGATATCACCCGCTTGTGGAACTTCATCTAAACCAGTGATTTCAACTGGCGTGCCAGGTAAGCCTTCAGTGAGTCTACGACGTAGATCATCGTTCATGGTTCTAACCTTAGCATAAGTATTACCAACAACCATCGAATCTCCGACTCGAAGTGTTCCATTTTCAACGATTAACGTTGCAACCGGTCCACGACCTTTATCAAGGAAAGCTTCAATAATAGTTCCTCTAGCAAGACGTTTAGGGTTTGCTTTTAAATCTTCAATTTCAGATAGTAATAAGATCACATCAAGTAATTCATTAATGCCTTGTTTCTTTAATGCAGAAACCATGACGTAAGGTGTTTTTCCACCCCATTGTTCTGGTGCTAAATCATGATTTGATAATTCACTCATGACATTATCTGGGTTAGCGGCTGGTTTATCAACTTTGTTGACTGCAACAATAATTGGAACACCTGCAGCTTTGGCGTGTTGTAATGCTTCAATGGTTTGTGGTTTAACACCATCATCAGCTGCAACAACTAGAATAACGATATCTGTAACTTTTGCTCCACGTGCTCTCATTTCAGTGAAGGCAGCATGTCCTGGAGTATCGATAAAGGTAATTTTTTCACCTTGCCACTCAACTTGGTATGCACCAATATGTTGGGTAATTCCACCGGCTTCACCCGCAACAACTCTTGTATGTCTAATGGCATCAAGTAATGTTGTTTTACCATGGTCAACATGACCCATGATGGTAATAATTGGAGATCGTTTGACTAAATCTTTTGGATCGTCTTTGATTTCCATTTCATCATAACGTGTTAAGTCAGTAATAACTTCATCTTCGAGTTTAACATTGAATTCCATTGCTAGAAGTTCAACGGTATCTCTTTCTAAGACTTGATTGACGGATGTCATCATACCTAAATGCATCAATTTTTTGATGACTACCGCATTTGGAACTGCTAATCCGGTCGCTACATCTGAAACAGTCATGTTTGGCTTGTAAGTTAAAACTTTCGCTTCGTTCTTAACCTCTTTTTTTACTGGTATATTTGACTTTCGAAAGTCTTTTTTGAATGGTTTTTGTGCCATATCATTCACAACCTTTCTATTCCAGCAACGAAGCAAACCCCCGATCTTTAATTCCAATCACTTTAATATCGTGTTTGCCTAAAGCGGTTGCTAAATCACTTGATGAATACTCAAGATTTACAACAACTTGGTAAGTTTTTGCTTTGTCGCTTATTTTCTTTTTTGTATTCTCGCTTGCATCATTAGCTAAAAGAATGAGAAAGATTTCACCTTTACGCATTGCATCAATGACATAATCAGTGCCAATCATTACTTTTTTAGCTCGATAAGCAAGTCCGAGAGTTGCCTTATTCATGAATAAGGTCTAAAAGTTCCTGATAAATATTATCTGGAACAGTCACTTCAAGTTTCTTGTCGAGTGCTTTTGATTTTTTTGCTAAAAGAATCACTTCTTTAGACAAAATCAAATAGGCGCCACGACCATTGGCTTTTCCCTTTGTATCAACCGAAACAAGACCTTCTTTGGTTGCTACAACTCGAATTAATTCTTTTTTGGGACGCACTTCTTTCGTGACAACACAAGTGCGCATTGGAATCTTTTTAACTAGACTCAAATTATTCACCTTACTTTGCAGAATAAATAATACCTTCTTCGGTTGCGATTGATTCGCTCTTAATATCAATACTCCAACCAGATGCTTGAACTGCAAGCTTAACATTTTGTCCGAGTTTACCAATTGCTAATGATAATTGTGCATCTGGAACAATCGCAATCGCACTCTTTTCTTTCGGATTAATCTTTACAACATCGGTAACCGGTGCTGGTTGTAATGAATTTGCAATTAAATCCTTTTCATTATCAGCCCAACGGAATAAGTCGATCTTCTCACCTGATAACATCCGAGTGATTTCCTTGATCCGTTCACCATTTTGACCAACGGTTGCACCAATTGGGTCAACATTGGTATTATTGGATTTTAAACCAATCTTGGTGCGATCACCTGGATCACGAGCAATACCAATCACTTCAATCGTACCATCTTTAATTTCAGGAACTTGTTCTTCTAATAATCTAACAATCATCGAAGTATGAACTCTTGAAACATAAATCTTTGGTCCTTTTGTTTTCATTTCAACTTGAGTGACATAAACTTTAATCCGATCACCAATATGGAAGTTATCATTTGGTAAGGATTCCTTCTTTGGTAACATGGTAATCACATCACGGTTGATTTCAATGCGGTAAAAATCGTTATCGACATCAATGATTCTTGCATTAACAAGCTCATGTTGTAACTTAAGCAGATTTTGATAGATATTTTCTTTCTTAATTTGATTAAGTACTTCATTAAAGCGGTGTTTTAAATCTCTTGATGCATTATAGTTGAAATCACTTGGTTCAACTTTAACTTCTAAAACATCACCAGCTTTAGCTCTTGCATTCTTTTCTTTGGCATCTGCTAGGGTTAATAACGTATAGTTATCATTGATCTCAGATGCTAAGTAGTTTTCAGGTAGAACATACCACTGTGCATAAGTTAAGATTTCATTCTTTTCCTCATTGAAAACCACACGGCAAGTTCTTACTCCAGCTTGTTTCTTACAAGCTGCAATTAAACCTTGTTCCATTGCAAATAGAACTTGTTCTTTTGTTAAATCATTATCTTCGGCAACAGCCATCAACTCATTAAAAAATTCTTTTCTGATCATTTTCTCACCTCTAAAATTTGACTGCTAGTCTAATAAATTTGACATTCGTGTATGGTAACTGTAACTTCTTAGGTTGACCCTTTATAAAGTACTTGATATAAAGTGTGTCACCCACTACATCTTCTAGGGTTGCATTTCCTGTGTATTCAAATGATTCAAGGAATATATAACTACTTATATATGCTTTAACTTCTTCAAGTGTTCTAAGTTCACGCTCAAGACCTACTGTCGAAAGTTCAAGGTAGTAATCATCAGGAATGTCGTTATTGATAAGATCTAAGACTTCCATATGAATGGGTTCCAATACTTCATGGGTTAGTTCATTATCAATTAGGATGGTTAAGATTTTATCCTTACCCATTTTTTCTTCAGTTATAGAATACAACTTCAAGTGGTGTTTTTCAAACACCTGTAACACTTTTTTCTCGATTATTTCTAAATTCATGGTTTCCCCCAAAAATTAAGTGGAACTACATAGCCCCACTTACATCATCGCATAAATTATAGCATTTATACTAATAAATGACAAGAATTATTGCATTTATGTTAAAATCAATTTACAAAGTAGAGGAAATCAACATGAAAAAAGCATTGTATCCAGGATCTTTTGATCCACTCACATTAGGTCATTTAGATGTTATTGAAAGAGCTGCTCATTTAGTCGATGAATTGCATGTCGTTGTTGCTGATAATCCAAAGAAAAAGTTCTCTTTTACTGTCGAAGAACGGATTGAAATGATTAAAAAAGTTACCTCGAAATTCAAAAATGTTATCGTCACATCAACCAATGATTTAGTTGTTAGATATGCTCAAGATAACCACATCAATGTGCTTTTTAGAGGTCTTCGTAATATAGCTGATTATGAAAATGAATATCAACTCTATCAATTTAATAAAAACTTAAATCCTGAAGTTGAAACGGTTGTCTTATTCCCATCATCTAGAAATCATTTTGTATCATCCTCAAGCATTAAAGAACTCGTTTATCATCGTGCAGATATTAGTCTTTATGTTCCATATGAAATCATTGATGATGTTGAAGCTAAATTGGCGAAAAAATAGTATGAAAAAAGTTCTAATATTAAGCTTATTTGCATTGGTTATCCTATTAACTGGATGTGCCCAAACCAAAGTTGTTTTAAAAGTGCTAGAAAGTAATGAATTAACCGAAACTAGACTAGATAGTTTTAGTGATTATTTGGATTATAAAGATGAACTTGATTTTGAATATCAATCCAATTTCTTTGGTAATCGTTTCTTATATATCTATGTTGTTACAGTTGGGGATTCATCACCTTCATTTACAATTCTTGATTCAATTTATGATGAAGGTATTTATACTTTAAACGTTGGAATGACAACTGATGACCCAGGACCAAATATGACTTACGCACTCATCTTTGAAATCCCAAAGTATCCTCATGTTGATACAATTAACATTAACATCGTATAAAAAACACCTTACGGTGTTTTTATTTTGTTTTGCTTCTTATCTATGAGATAAATTGTTATGACAAATACAATAAACCAAAGCAGACAAATGATAGTAAAGTAACTATAAGTTAATAGTGAGATTATATATATAGTAAACCATCCAAAATAATAAGTGAATCCGATGATGTTTTGTTTATAGATACTCATAATTGTCATAACAAGCATCGCAATACTTACTACAAGTGCAATCCAACTAAAGAAATTATCTGTATCTTGTCTTGTATAGGCTATGTATGATAAGAAACCTATACCTACCAAGAATATGAGTAAGATGATCGATATGAGTTTAAATTGTTGCGTTTTCATCGCATAAATCCAATATGCAATCAGGAAAACCATAAAGACTACGAGACCGATTTGAAAAGTAATGAGATTTGAGAATATGAAAGTCAATTGCGTTAGTAAAACTATTAATACACTGAATAAATAATAACCAAATAAACGAGGCATGGGTTTCATATATGTTTTACTATAGTGTACATATCTTATGAGATATCCAATGACTGCAAATATCGCACCAGAGATAAGTGCATATAAAAGATAATAACCAAAGCTTAGAATTCCAATCGTATATCCAGCTATCGCTTTCATGTAGATATCATACAATGGATAAGGCACATACAAACCAAATGTGACAATTAATGTAAAGTATACTAAGAAAGTACTTTGGAACAATGTCTTCTTTTCATCATCATTCCAGTCACACTTCTCAATATAAAGTGTCCTCATAATTAGATAAAGTATGATCGCACCAACGTCTAAAACAAGAATCGGTATTAATCCATACCAAATGTTATAAGTTAGATTAGTTACTAATAGACCTATCAAGTAACCACATATAACGATTAAAACAGAAATTAATGCGTATAGTTTAAATCTTGTGATATGTTTCTTTTGATCCTTCACTTGAACTTTTGCGTAACCACCATTTAAAATTTCATCGACTGATACGCCAAGCACTTGTGCAAGTTTTGGTAAGATTGTTATTTCAGGGAAACCTTCACCTGTTTCCCAACGAGAAACAGCTTTATCAGTCACTCCTATAATCTCAGATAATTCGTTTTGAGTTAACTTCTTTTGTTTTCTTAGACTTTGAATAAATTCGCCTACTTGTTTTGGATTCATCTTTTCCACCTCTATGCATTCATTCTACTTTCGACGTCCTAATTGTCCTACCGATGCATCAAAGAATTAACTCTATGAATCGTAGAATCTAATTATAATAGCCCATTTTCCTTAAAAAAATCATACATTTTGTCTTCTTCAATGCTTGGAGCGACTAAAGTAGCAGCTGCTTTGACATCTTCCCAGCCACTATTACCCATCGCAATCCCAATATCACCTAGTTTGATCATTTCGATATCATTATGACCATCACCAACCGTAATTAATTGATAATCTGGATACTTTTTCATAATTTCTTTAATTGCAGCATCTTTTGAGACGTGTGGGTAAACTAGATCAACACCACCATAATGCCAAAGATACGGTGTAAATTGTGTGTATTGTTTCGCTAAATTCATTAGTTTATTGGTATCACTATGGAAGATCCATAATTGGTAAACATGATGTTTCAAATGAAATTCAGGATCGAAAATAGGTTTAGTTGTTGTATAACCTTTTAGTGCATAAGCAACATGTTCATCAAAAAATGTAACAGCTTCTAAATCATAGCCAACCATTCCCATTGAAAAACCCTTTTTCAAAGTGTCTTTAACGACTGCATCAACATCCTTCGTTTCAATTGGTAATTCATAGAAAAGTTTGTCATCCTCTAAAATGACTGCTCCATTGACAAGTATTTTATACTTGAAATAGTCCTTTATATCGTTAACTACATAGATTTTAGATGGACCACGACCAGTTGCAAACCCTAGTATATAATCTGGATTCATCGATAATTCTTTTAATAATTTTAGTGTTTGAGGAAAGATCTTTTGGTCTTTATTACTTCTAATTGTATTGTCTACATCGAAAAAATATATTTTTTTCATGGGGTACCTCTCACAATTTATTGTATCACAAGCGTCTATACTATCATTTTTTTATCAATCATTGTATAATAACTTTAAAGTTTAGCGATTCAAGGAGATAGGTTATGCCTAAAAATCCGTTATTGCAAACCGACGAAATCGGAGTTTTTGCCTTAGGTGGCCTAGGTGAAGTCGGTAAGAATACGTATGTCTATGAAATAGACGACCAAATTTTCATTGTCGACGCTGGTATTTTATTCCCAGACGACGAATTATTAGGAATTGACTATGTCATTCCTGATTATCAGTACTTAAGAGAAAACGAAGAAAGAATCGTTGGTCTTTTCATTACGCACGGACATGAAGATCATATTGGTGGTATACCATATCTTTTAAAACAAGTAAAAATTCCAAAGATTTATGCATCTGGAATTGCTGTTGACTTAATCGAATATAAACTTGGCGAACATAAAGATATTCCAATGCCTCGCATTGAAGAATATAAATCATATTATTCATATACTTTTAAGAATACAGAAATTTCATTTGTTAGACTTAATCACTCTATTCCAGATATGTTTGGTATCGTCTTTAAAACACCAATTGGTACCTTATTCCATACTGGGGATTTTAAAATTGACTATACACCAGTAGGTCCTCATGCCGAATATGATAAACTTGCAAAATTAGGTACTGAAGGTGTCCTCGCATTAATTTCTGACTCTACAAATGCTGAACAAGAAGGACTCATTCCTTCGGAATCTAAAGTCGGTAAGTCAATTAATGAGCTCTTTACGAGAATTCCAGGACGCATCATTATCGCAACATTCGCATCTAATATGTATCGCATTCAGCAAATCATTGAAGCTGCTGAATTAACTGGTCGTAAAGTTGCAGTCTTTGGACGTTCGATGGAACGTGCGCTTGAAGCAGGTCAACAATCTGGTTATATTAAGCCTAAAAAAGGTACGATTACACCTCCTGAAGAATTAGGTAAATATAAACTTGAAGAAACCTGTATCTTAGTCACTGGTTCACAAGGTGAACCTCTTGCTGCATTATCTAGAATTGCCAATGGCTCACACCGTCAAATTAAAACGGTTAAAGGAGATACTGTTATCTTCTCCTCTTCACCAATTCCAGGTAATCAGGATCCAATTAATAAAACCATCAATTTGTTGTTTAGAAATGATGTTAACGTTATTACCCATGGACCGCTTGCTGACACACATACATCCGGTCACGGTTCACAACCAGATTTAAAATTAATGCTAACGCTCATCAAGCCTAAATTATTTATTCCAATGCATGGTGAACATCGAATGCTTAAACATCATAAGATGCTAGCTGTTGATTGTGGTGTAAAACCTGAAAATGTCATCATTATGGATAATGGAGATGTCGCAGCCTTAACCAAGGATTCAATTAGACTTGCTGGACATGTCACTGCAGGTGACGTTTACATTGATGGTACTGGAATCGGTACAATTGGTTCACATGTCCTAAAAGAAAGAAAGATTTTATCTGAAGAGGGTTTATTCTCAGTCATCCTTACCTTAGACATTGAAAAGAAACAGTTAGTAAATGATCCAACTGTTATCTCTCGAGGATTTATTTATATGAAGGGTAATGAAGAACTTACTTCAAGTCTTGCCAATGAAGTTAAGAAATTAGTCTTAATCGAACTTCAAAAGAAATCTTTTAACGAACTTAATTTAAAACAACTCATTAGTGATTCCTTAACTCAAAGAATTTATGACCTAACGTTAAGAAAGCCAATGATTGTTCCAGTTATTATGAATCTATCTTAAAAGCAATAAAAGCTACCTTAATTGGCAGCTTTTTTAATAAATCATTATTAACAGTGTTAGTTCAATGTTTTTTAACAAGTTCATTCATGACGGTTCTAAATGCATCAAAGACATCCTTTGTAATGACTGCATCGGTTCTTGCATCATGGTCTTGTGAAATATCATGCTTGTAGTATTGTTGATATGCTTTAAATAATCCCAGGTCATCTTGTAGACTATAGTAGTCTTTATGCAATTTAAGTAAATCGATGAATTGCTTCTCACGAATGAGTGGTTTCACTTCGTGAAGTTTATATGAATCATTTAAGGCTTGAATATCATTTTTTCCCCAAACAACACATTGTGGTCGGTAAGTTTCAAAGACTTTCTTTAAGTCTTCATAAAAGTATTCATAGTCTCTTGCGTGACCAAAGTATAAATTTTCATCTAAGTTTAAGAACTTGATTGTTCGCTTATTAATTGCAAACTCATTTTTAGGTAGCACATAATACCCTTTATCGAGAATAACTTCTCCCGTTTGATCGGTTAGGATATATCCAACTTGAATAATTTCTGGAGTGAATTTACCAGGTCCATAACCTGGCATGCTCATCTCTAGATCAAGAAATAAGAAGTACTGGTATTTATCGATGACTTTCTTCATATCAAGTCTTAAATCATTAATATCATATAAAACACGATGTGGTGAAGATTGGATGACTTGATTGAAGTACAGGACTGGATAAACTTCCAATTCTTTCTTCAATACTTTTTCCTTAACAACAAAATCAACAAGAACACCTTTTTTCAAGATTGGTAAAAAGATTTTAGCGAGTCTATTTGATAACGAAAAAGCTTCTCTTTTGTTATTAATAATACAGTAGAATAATTTTTTACTTGATTTGACATCATGAACAAATGTTCTCATGAAATACCTTCCTTAATAGCTTTGACGACTTTATCGGGAAGTCCGATAGCTCTCAAATCTTCAACACTTGCATTCTTAATATCATCAAGACTTGAAAATTGAGTCAATAATATTTTCTTTCGTTCTTTTCCTAAACCTTTAATGTGATCAAGTATGGATGAATAATCTTTTCTGTTTTTCGTATCACGATGGAATGTAATCGTAAAGCGGTGAACTTCTTCAGATAGTTTTGCGAGTACTTGAAATAGGTTTCCTTTTTTATCGAGTAAGTGAACTTCACCATTAAAAACATAACCCTCTAAGCGGTGAAACTGGTCTTTCTTAAGTCCTAATACAGGAATATCAAGACTTAAGCTTTCCATCACTTCGAGTGCGGCGCTTACTTGACCTTTACCACCATCAACACAAACTAAGTCAGGAAGTCTTTGTTGTTCTAATAAAAGTCTCTGGTAACGTCTATAAACAACTTCCTTCATCGCTTGATAGTCATCATTAGTGGTTGTTTTTAAATGGAATTTACGATACATTTTTCTTTCAAAATGGTGATCTTTCCAAACAATCATGCCTGAAATTGGTGCGGTCCCGAATAATTGTGCATTATCAAAGACTTCAATATGATTAACCTTTTTACCAACGGTTTTTGATAATTCATCAAGGGCATCAGAGGTTTTCTCAACTTTAGATCTAAACAATTTAAAGTAATGATTAAGTTCCTCTTGTGCATTTTTATGACACAAATCAATCATTTTCTTCTTATCACCTTTTTTAGGGATACTTAAGCGTTGCCCAAAATAGAGTTTCAAAAGATTCTCATCAACTTGTTCATCAAAGATGAGTTCATCAGGTAGTAAGACGCGTTCATAATAAGACTTAACATAAAGAAGAAATGCATCTTTAGCCTCACCTACATATGAAATGACATTTTGATGGAAATCTAGAATTCGTCCTTGGCGCATATTTAGAATGTGAATTGCTAAGTCATCTTCATTATGTGCAAACGAAACAAAGTCACGATCTTTATAATCATTAAGCGATATGATTTGTTTTTCAGTGGTTTGTTCGACATGTCGAATCATATCACGATATTCAACCGCTTTTTCGAATTCTAAGGTTGATGATGCGTCTTGCATACGTTTTTTTAGGTCGTTTAACACGTCCTTAGTGTCGCCTTTTAAGAATCTCGTGATTGCTTTAATATTGGGTTCATAATCAACTTCTTGGTGTGTACAAGGGCCAAGACATAAACCTAAGTGATAGTACATACATGGTTTTTTAGATACAGGATTACATCTTCTTAAAGGATATAGTTTTTGTAGTAATTTTAATGTCTCTTTAGCTGAGGTTGCATTCGGATATGGTCCAAAAAGCCGTTTCTTTTTATCGACAGTAATATATCTTGAAACAACGAGCATCGGATCCTTTTCATCTGTTATCTCAATATATGGATAAGACTTATCATCAATAAGTCTAATATTATATCTTGGTGCATGCTGTTTGATTAAATTAAATTCAAGAATTAAAGATTCTTGTTCAGAGTTGGTCACGATATAATTAAAATCAGCTATTTCTGATACTAATAGCTCTGTTTTAGCATTATGCGCGCCAACAAAATAACTTTTGACACGATTTTTAAGATTTTTCGCTTTACCAACGTAAATCACATCACCGCTTTGATCAAGCATTAAATAACAGCCTGGTTGATTCGGTAAAAGTGATAGCTTTTCTTTATCCAAATTAATCACCTAATCATATTATAACTTAAAAAATGATGGGGGTCCTAAAAGAAAAATATCACATTCATTCTTCGAATGTGATATCGACTCTACCTTTGATGATTTCTTCTAATGCTTGTCCAACTGGAGTTGCTGATTTAGCATCCTTGATGGTTAATCTTTCTTCTTGTAAAATATGGGCAACTTTACTTGCCGCATAGACAAGTTTATATTTAGAATCGATCTTATCTAACAATTGGTCAATTGATGGGTATCTTAGTCCTTCACGATTTTTTGTCATCGATTTATTCCTCCAACATCTTAATATAGTTATGGATGGTTCTTTCAGTTCTAGCGTGCTCAGCACGTATGATTGCCATGATACGATCCGCAGCGTTGTTTACTTCATCATTAACAACGATGTAATCATATTTATAAGCAAGTAAAAATTCTTTTTCTGCTTTAGCCATTCTTTTTTGAATGAGCTCATCACTTTCAGTCCCGCGTTTTGTAATACGTTCGTAAAGTGCTTTTCTGCCTGGTGGTACTAAGAAGATAAAGACAGCTTCTTTCATTTTGTCTCTAACTTGTAGTGCTCCTTCGACTTCGATTTCAAGGACTACCTCGTGACCAGCATCTAGTTCTTGCTCAACTTTTTCTCTTGGTGTTCCATAGTAATGGCCAACGAATTCTGCCCATTCTAGAAACTTATCTTCTTTGATATTTTGCTCAAAAGTCGCTCTATCAACGAAGTAATAATCCACACCATCTCGTTCCCCTTCACGTGGTGGTCGAGTTGTCATGGAGACTGAGTATACAAGATTGTGGTTTTTCATCTCAAAAAGTGACTTTCTTACGGTACCTTTACCGACACCTGAAGGTCCAGAGATGACAACGAGTAAGCCTCTTTGATTTAATTTCATGAGAATCCTCCTTACCCTTTGCTTAATTTATTATAACTTAAAGAAAATGTTATGTAAATAGTTTCATACTGACAAGCATTTTTTTCATGATATACTACTCTAGAGGTGTGAAAATATGGCACTTGATGGTATTTTTGTTCACCATTTAGTCAATGAATTGAATGAAACTCTTTCAAAAAGCAGACTTGAATCGATTCATGAAAATGGATCTTATTTTGTTTTTCGTTTTTATTTAAATAAAAATCGTCATCAACTCATCTTTAATATGAGTGCAGGGTTTGCTTCTTGTTACATTGCAGATGATGTTCCAACTAAATCAAATCCTTCTAATTTTACCAATCAACTAAAAAAATATTTAGAAGGTGGAATTCTAGATTCAATCACTCAATATCAATCGGATCGAGTGATCTTGTTTCATTTTACAGTTTATGATTTTATCGAAGGTCCTAAGGATCGAACACTTCTTTTTGAGGCGATGGGAAAACATGCAAATTTATTTATTCTTGATCAAAATCTGATTATTGATTGTTATAAACGAATGTTTGTTTTAGAAGGACGACACTTAATACCTAATGCAACTTTTGAATATTTTAAGGATGCTAAGATAGACGCTAAAGATTATCAATATGATGGTTTATTATCACCAAAGGAAATTTCTTTAAAGTATCAAGGAATTTCTCTTCGTCTAGCTAAATATCTTCATGAACATCCAGTTCATCCATATGATATAAAAATTCAACCGACTTTGTCACTCGATGAGAATAAGGCTTATTTCTTTAATATCTTCGAGGGTGATGTAAAAACCTTTGATAAGCTTTCTTACGCGCTTGCTTCTAGAATTATGGAGCAACACAACGAAAAACAACCCTACCTTAAGTTCATTAAAGATCAATTACGACGATTAAGTAAAAAAGAGGCAAATCTGCTCCAACAAACTGAAGATGCAATCATTTACTTAAAAGATAAAGATAAGGCAGATTTCATTTACCAAAGTGGTTTAGATTTAACAATCAAAATCCCCTTTATTAGTGAGTATCAACTTGACCCAACAAAATCATTATCGGCAAATGCTCAGAAATTCTACAAAAACTACCAAAAAGCTAAGCGTAGTGAAGAATTTATCAAACGCGAACTTGAAGTGGTTTATCGTGAACGAGATATCTTTGAAACTTACCTTATGGAACTTGAACACTCTGATGGAAAAGATATTAATGACTTTAAGGAGTTACTGAAAGCTCATGGCTATTTGAAGCAACAAACAAAAACGAATAAACCATCAAAGTATCGGATCCAAATTCAAACTATCCAAGATTCAAATGCAATCTATTATGTTGGAAAAAATAGTTTACAAAACGGCTATTTACTAAGAGAAATTGCACAAAAAAACGATTATTGGTTTCACTTAAAGGATAGTCCTGGTTCGCATGTTGTTGTAAGAGCCAGTGAACTTAATGAATCAATTATTAGAAAAGCAGCGATGCTTGCTGCATATTATTCAACTTATAGAAACTCATCCTCTATTCCAATTAATTACACCCAAGTCAAGTACCTATCTAAAGTCCCTGGAAAACCAGATTCATTCGTTCGAATCAAGAATGAAAAAACCATATTTATCGATATTGATGAAGACATCATTAAAAAATGGATGCCATAGGCAAATAGATTGAAAATTCAAACACTTTGACGTATCATTAAGTTACATAAACATCATACGGAGGTATAAAAAATGGCTTATGAATTACCTAAATTGGCTTATGCATACGATGCATTAGAACCATTTATTGATGCTAAAACGATGGAAATCCATCATACAAAACATCATCAAGCATATATTACTAACTTGAATGCTGCTTTAGCTAAACACCCAGAATTAAAAGTTGAAACTTTTAATGACTTAGTGGCTCTTTTAAAAGATCTCTCTAAAGTTCCAGCAGACATTAAAGGTGCTCTTCAAAACAATGGTGGTGGACACTTTAACCACACATTCTTCTGGCCTTTACTAAAGAAGAACAATGGAGCAAAACCAACCGGGGCACTCCTAGATGCAATCAATGCATCATTTGGTTCATTTGAAGCATTCCAAGAAGCATTCTCAAATGCTGCAAAGACTCGTTTTGGATCAGGCTGGGCTTGGTTAATTAAGAAGGATGGAAAACTTGTAGTCACATCCACTCCAAACCAAGATACACCACTAGCTGAAGGTACTCCACTATTAGGACTTGATGTTTGGGAACATGCTTATTATCTCAATTATCAAAACCGTCGTCCTGATTATGTCAGTGCATTTTGGAACATTGTCAATTGGGACTTAGTTGCAGAATATTTCACTAAATAAGCATATCAAAAAGATGTAGATCAACCTACATCTTTTTTTAGCTTGAAATTTCTTGATAGTTTAGAAAATCTTTAAAGTATCGTCTAAAATCCTCTTTATTATTCGAACGAATACCACTGGTGAAGAACTTAAACGTCTGATTGAAGTGATCAATTTCAAGAAATCTTTCTTTATCATTTAAATAGAAGATTTCACGATACTCACCTCGATACCTTGTCCAGTTATCAAGCGTCATTGACTGATTGGTTTCAAGATCAGCGCTACATATATGCCATATTCTAGAATTCTTAATGCCGTATTGTTGCCGCTGCATCATACTTAAAGTTCCCCTTTCTTTTTATTTATTTTAACATAGATGTATATTTTTCATCGAAATGAGTAAACAAAAAGAAGTGATATAATCACTTAAACGTATTATATAGTAAAGACAAAAAAACTTAACTCAGATATTGATTTGAGTTAAGTTTTTTCTTAATTTGTTTTATGTAATTTCAGGAGTTGCTTCTATGACAGCGTAATCCCCATCTTCACGACGATAGACGATTTGTGGGTGCATAGTCTTCTTATCGAGGAATATAAAGAAGTCATGTCCAGATAATTCCATTTGTGCAATGGCATCATCAGTACTCATTGGTTGAATCGCAATCTTCTTATTTTTAACAAGATTGGTTGCACGAATTTCTTTATCAAGTGCCTCAGCATCAAAATCTTGAGTGAACACATTTGGCTTTCCACCCTTTTCAAAATGATGTCTGATTTTTGACCGGTGCTTACGTATTTGATGCGATAATTTATCCACCGTTTTATCAATTGCTGCGTACATATCTGGGTCTGAAACCTCACTTCTTAGAATAATGTAAGGTGCCGGGATGGTTACCTCGACCTTAGCCTGTTCCTTGAAGACTTTTAAAACGACTCTCACTGTGTCAATCAATTTCGCATCAAAGAAATTTACAACCTTGTTTAATTTCTTGACGACGTAACTCTTGATTGCCTCAGATGGGACAAATCCGTCTTTACCGGTTATCTCATAGTTCATATCTATTCCTCCTTATATTTTAATGTCAATATGATGAGATCGATATTAAGTTGGTTAATCATGCTCAAGAGATTTTCATCCAATGTATCCAAATAGATGAGTGGTACTGTTGACCTTACTTTTAGATAGGCTAAGAGATAAGGCTTTATGTATTGAAAATAATACCCTGGTTCACCATCAATATGTGTTAAGATTTCAAAAATATGAATCATTCCACCTTGACTTGGTACAACAAAATATGGATAAATATTTTCATGAGCTTTAAAACAATGATGACAGATATCATAGGGGACTTCATCAAATAAATTGATAAAAGTTCTTTTGATATGAATGGGATGGTGACATAGTTTACATCGCATCGGTATTCTCCTTACGATATAATGGTCACCTTTTTAATTAATTACTTTTTGTACTGTTCGATAATCTTTGGAATGAGCTGAGCTGGAACTTCATCATAACGGATGAATTCACGTTCAAACTTACCAGAGCCTTGAGTTAATGCCTTAAGGTCGATAGCATAAGAAATAACTTCTGCTTCAGGAACTTCAGCTGTAATGATGGTTAATCCTTCATGTTGATCCATTCCTAAGATACGGCCACGACGTTTGTTCATATCGCCCATCACATCACCCACGAAGTTTTCCTTAACACGAATTGATAATTTAAGAATTGGTTCTAGAATAGTTGGTCCAATCTTATCAAGTGCTGCTTTAAATGCTAAATCAGCAGCAAGGACGAACGAGATTTCATTTGAGTCAACTGGATGGTATGAACCATCAAATAGAGTTGCTTTAACTTTAATGACTGGGAATCCTGCAAGAGGTCCTTTTTCAAATGATTTAACTAAACCTTTTTCAACGGCAGGGAAGTATGATCGAGGAACTGCTCCACCGAATACTTCTTCTTTGAATTCAAAGTTTTCTTCAGAAGGTTCAAAACGAATCCAAACGTGACCGAATTGACCAGCACCACCGGATTGTTTTTTATGTTTACCTTCACCCTCACCCTTACGTTTGATGGTTTCACGATAAACAATTTTTTGATCTTCAAAATCAATTCCAACTTTGAACATATTCTTAATACGTTCCATAATAAAGCTGATATGAGCTGTTCCATAACCACCAATTAATAATTGACCGGTTTCTTTATTACGGACGATATCAAACGATGGATCTTCAATATTAAGTCTTTGTAACGCCATTGAAATCTTATCTTCATCATTCTTATCATGTGGATGAATGGATTTATATAAGACAGGGGTTGGTAAGTGAACCTTATCAAATCTAACCTTAAATTTAGGATCACAAATTGTATCATCAGTTCTTAATTGTTCAGCCTTAGTAGTAACAATGATATCCCCAGCATATGCTTTTTCAACTGGAATTTGTTCTTTACCAACTAAGGTCATTAAAGTTGTAATTTTAACTGAGTTACCACTTTGGGCATGATAAACTTCATCGCCAACTTTTAGAATACCTGAGTTAATCTTGATAAATGAAAGTGATCCAATGAATGGGTCAATCATAGTCTTAAAAACAAATCCACTAAATGGTTCAGTATCAACTGTCTTTACCGCAATCTTGGAATCATCATCAAGTTTAGTTGCTGATAATTCTTTTAGTTCGTCTGGTGATGGTGAATAATCAACAAGCATACCTAGTAGGGTTTGAACACCGATATTTTTAATCGCTGAACCAACAACAACTGGTGTTAATTCACCATTAAGAATCGCTTGATGAAGTCCTTTTTTAACTTCATCAATACTAATTTCTTCACCACCCAAATACTTTTCAAGCATTTCTTCTGAGGTTTCTGCAACTGATTCTAGAATCATGTCATGAAGTGCACTAACCTTTGGTAGTTTTTCTTCCCAAATTTCAGCATCTTCACATTCGACACCATTATAGATTCTAGCTTTCATTTCAACGACATTAACAAAACCTTCAAAATCCTCTTTACGACCGATTGGATAAGTAAAAGGAACTGCACGTTTTCCAAGTTTTTGTCTAATATCTTCTAATAATTTTTCAAAATCGATGTTTTCTTTATCCATCTTATTAACGAATAAAACAGCTGGAATATGATGTCTTCTAATTTCTTGCCAGACAGCTTCAGTTCCAACTTCTACACCTTTGGTTGCATCTTTTAAAATAACCGCTCCTTTTACCACATCAAGTGAGTGATAAAGCTCTCCGGTTAGTTCGTCTATTCCTGGTACATCTAAGAAATTTAATTTTTTGTTTTTCCATTCTACTGGAATGAGACTGGTCTGCATAGAAGTTCCGCGAGCCTGTTCTTCAGCAAGAAAATCAGACTTGGTGGACTTCTTTTCAACCTCCCCTTTTTTGCTTAAATATCCTGAAACAAATAACACGCTTTCTGATAAACTCGTCTTGCCGCTACCCTGATGTCCCAGAAGAGCAATGTTACGGATGTCTTTTGTATTGTATTCCCTCATGGAGTCCTCCTAATTGTAATCGTTTTCATCTTACTTTTATTATAACACAACATCATTTCTATGTCATTTACTTAATTTTAAAAAATAATTATGTGTCATTTGAAACATTTTGGTTTCAAATGATTAAAGATATCTTTTTCATGTATAATGATGGTATATGAAGAAGTTTGCAATCAAAGCCATTAAATGGTATCAGAAGAATATTTCTCCAACTAAATCGCATAGATGTAGACATTATCCTACTTGTAGTAACTATGCACTTGAAGCTTACGATAAACACAACTTCTTTTATGCTACTTACTTAACAAGTAAAAGAATCTTGACCTGTAACCCATTATTTAAACCTAAATATGATCCAGTTCCTGAACCGAAGGTGAAAAAGAAACATGATAAAAATAGTAAAAATAACGTCGAAAATACTTAAACAAAAAAGAACCATTAGAGTCTTCACACCTGATATGTCTAAAGGTCCTTTTTCTGTCTTATATATGCATGATGGTCAAAATCTCTTCACCGCAGAAACTTCTTTTGCTGGTGAGATATGGGATGTCGCCAATCAAGTCGAACGTCTCATGAAAGCTGGAGTAATCCCGCCAACAATGGTTGTTGGTATAGATAACAATAAATATCGACTCGATGAATATGCACCATTTGATAATAGTCATATTTTTGAAAAGTATGAGACCAAATTTAGAAAACCATACTATGGTGATCAATATACAGAATTTATTGTTAAGGAACTAAAACCTTGGATTGATAAAAACTATCGGACGAGAGCTGATTTTACGCACACGTTCATTGCTGGGTCTTCGATGGGTGGATTAATTAGTTTATATGCTGGATTAAAATATAAAACTGTCTTTGGTGTTGTTGGTGTCTTCTCACCATCAACCTGGTGGAATGAAACTGGGACTGAAGCAATGTTAAGTGTCCTTCCTGCAAATAAGGAACAAGGTTATTATTTAACTGCAGGAACTAATGAATCAGGTAAATGGGATAAAAAAGAAAATGCTAAGTATATTAAGACTACAAAGCATATTCATAAGAGTTTAAGTAAACAAGTTAAGCATTATCATTTCGATCTAATTGAAGGTGGTATGCATAATGAACCATTCTGGGCTTTACAAATGAGTGATTTTCTACGATTTACTCATCAATTAAACAACCAACAAGAAGGGATGTAAATCCCTTTTTATTTTATAGGTCGTCTTGATTACGACTACTTTGATGTGTGAGAAAAAGTCATTCATATGTTGGAACAATCCGATCGATTAGAAGGAAATCAAATCGGTTATGATAACTTTCTCAACGATTCCCTATGTATGAATGACTTAATCTAGTTTTGTTCTCCCCCACGATAATCGTGAAACTTAACTAGACTTTTCAACAAGTCACTCAAGCGCATAGAAAAATTATATTGATGAGTATCAGTTTTTTATTGAATCCATGTTTATTGTTTATTAAACAAGTATTCGTAATCAAGATCATGGAAGAATTCAAGTACTAACTTCACTTCAGAAATCGTAAAGTCATGTAAGCAATGTATTTTATCTAATAAAGCTTGTACCGAGAGATGTAGGTGACTTGCTAAAGTGTTTATATGAATGTCACGTTTGATCATCTCAGCTTTTAAGTTCGCGTACACCATAGCCGTCCTCATATTATGCTTTTGCATATTTTTTTAATTATTATATATGCGTTTGAATATATTGTCAAGTTATATCATTATGTTTTTTATGCATTTTAGTTAAAATAGTGTAAAATGATGAAAAGGAGCATGATGATGACTATTTATGATCGCATTTCTGAACTTTTAAAACAACAACATCAATCACGAAAGGATTTATCAGAAGCAACCGGTATTAGTTATAATACCCTCACAAGTTTGTTTCAACGTCAATCCGATAATATGAAACTATCAACTATCCAAGCCATTGCTGATTTTTTAAATGTGACCGTTGAGTATCTCATCACCGGTAATCATACAAAGAATCAATTAAAGGAACAATCTGTATTTGATGGTGATATCAATAAAGGTGAAGATCGTATCGAACAAGAACTCATTAAAGTTGCGAAAAAGTTAAGTCAAAAACATAAAACAATCTTACTCGCTAAAGCGTATGAACTAGAAGATAATGAGAAAAATTCAAAATAGTATATAAAAAAGGTGATACAGATAATCTGTAGCACCTATTTTTTTAATATGCTCTTGCAAATAAAATATTTTGTTTAGCCTTTTTGCCTGTTACTGGACAAATCTCACTAATTAAGTCACCTTTAAGTATGAC
>JAEYXZ010000105.1 GCA_023431045.1 Bacillota bacterium
AGCCTCTTTAGCAAAGAAATCAACCTTTGCTCGATCTGCCCATTCTTTTAATTGTTCAATCGCTCCTGCTCTAAAAGTATCGCCTGCAACAACTAATACCTTTTTTCCTTCAAGACGATTGACATGCGCTAACTTCCCAATCGTTGTGGTTTTTCCAACCCCATTAACACCAACGAAAAGATAGACATTAATCTGTCCTTCATCATATCTTAGGGTCGTATCAACAAACTCACCTTTTAAGTAAATTTCAAAGATTTTATCAACGATGATTTCACTCAGTAATTTTGGATCAACTAAGTCTTTCTTTTGAACTTCTTCTCTAAGTGCTTTTGTAATAAATAAAACTGTATCAACACCAATATCTGCTGAGATTAATAAATCTTCGATTGTATCAAATAAATCCTCATTGATTTCATCAGATTCTGACAATAAGTTTTTTAATGTGTCAAAAGAAGATTTACTCTTATGTAAACCCATCTGATATTTATCATTTTTTGGTTTCTTTTTGAATAAATTACTAAAAAAACCCACTACATTCAACTCCTTTTTGAGTCTTACTTATTATAACATAATAAAAAGCCTAGTGACTAGGCTTTAGGTAAGTTTTCAACAAAATTTAGAAGGGATTCATAATTTGGATGATTGCTCATTTCATCTAAATATTCTATATAGATGATTTGACGTTTGGAATCAAGTACGAAAACAGCACGTGCTAGGAGTCTCATTTCTTCAATTAAAACACCGTACTTATGAGCGAAATCTAAATTCATATGATCGCTTAGTGTCGTGATATTTAGACCTTCAGCACCACACCAACGTTTTTGAGCAAACGGTAAATCATTGGAAAGTGTTAATACCGTCAAATCTTTAATCGAAGCTAACTTTTCATTAATCATTCTCGTTTGAAAACTACAAACTGATGTATCTAGTGATGGTACAACACTGATTAAGACATAAGGTGTCTTTACATCTGCTAAACTCATCTTCGTAAACTGGTTTGTATCCGCTGTAAAATTAGGTGCTAAATCTCCTAATTTTAAGACATTACCAATCACAGTAATTGGTTTTCCTTTCATTGTTTTCATATGTATAACCTCCATATTCATGATAGTTTCATTATATAACGTTGAGTCATTTTTTACATAAAAAAAGCGACCCCCACGCTAAAGGCATGAGGGTCAAATTAAAGGGGATTTGTGTACTCTCGTACACTAATAGGGGATAAGTAGCACCCATTTGTTGGATGCAAATTCATTATATGTTAAGAAATTACTTTAGTAAAGAGTTATGTTTCTTTGTGTAAGTTTTCCCATACTTGGAAAATTTATTGTCTTCAAGAGGCTCTACATACTTACATTTAGGGAACGTTGAACAACCTAAAAATTCTCCGTATCTTGACTTTCTAATAACGAGAGGATTACCACACAACGGACACAATTTATCGGATTGAGTTGGTTTGACACGTTCCATTTCCTTAGTGGCTTTTTCTAGTTGTGGAACGAAATTATCATAGAATCCTTTTAAGAGTTCTGGTCCTGAAACTTTTCCATCAGCAATTTGGTCTAATCTTGTTTCAAGTTTAGACGTATATTCAACATCCATAATATTGACGAAGAATTTTGATAATTCTTTCGCAGTTAAACGTCCTTGTTCAGTTGGAATGAACTTACGTTCTTCCACTCTGACGTAATCACGATCTTTTAAGGTTTTAATGATCGCTGCATAGGTGGATGGTCGACCAATCCCTTTCGCTTCTAAATCCTTAATTAAAGAAGCTTCATTGTATCTGGTTGGTGGTTGAGTGAACTTTTGGATCATTTCAACATTTTCAATATGGATTTGATCACCGATATTGAAATCAGGGATTAGTTTATCCTTCGTTGATTCTTTGATTAACTTTTGGAAACCATCAAAGACTTCAATACTTCCTTCAAGTTCGTATTTATGACCCGCTGCATCTAAAGTTACTTTTGTCATATCAACAAGTGATGGAGCCATTAGAGATGCCATCGCACGTTCATAAATACGTTTGTAAACTTTAAATTCATCCTTAGATAGAAACTCTTCAACGGATTCTGGGGTTATTCTTGTATCGGTTGGTCTAATCGCTTCATGGGCATCTTGTGCTGAATCTGATTTGTGGGTACGGTAATGTCCAAGATACTTCTTTCCATAGACTTCTTCGATATGTTGGTTTGCATATTGGACGAACTGTGGAGACAGACGATCAGAATCGGTTCTCATATACGTAATTAAACCAATGAGTTGTCCATTAATTTCGATACCTTCATATAACTTCTGAGCAACACTCATCACACGCTGTGAGCTCATTCTAAGTGCATTAACTGCATCTTGTTGTAGAGTTGAAGTAATAAACGGTGGTTTTGGATTACGTTTAGATTGCGTCTTCTTTACATCATAGACGATAAATGGACTCTTCGATTCATGAACGATTTTAGTTGCATCAGTTTGACTAATCTTCACATCTTTTGGAATGATATAATCCGCTTTTAAGCCGTTAAAATAGGCGTGAATGGTATAATACTCCTCAGCGATAAAAGCATCAATTTCAGCCTCTAAATCGGTGATGAGTCTTAAAGCCACACTCTGCACGCGTCCGGCTGATTTTGATTTAATGGTGCGTTGCAATAATGTTGATAATTTAAATCCAATGATGCGGTCTAAAATTCTTCTTGTTTCTTGTGAATTGACGAGATTTTGATCGATTTGTCTTGGATGATTCATTGCTTCCATAATGGCTGTTTTTGTGATTTCTCTAAAGACAATACGATTACTTTGATTGATGTCTAAATTTAAGACTTCTGCAAGATGCCAAGCAATTGCTTCCCCTTCACGGTCAGGGTCGGTTGCAAGGTAGACTTCTTGCCCTTTCGTTTTCTTAATTAAATCTTGAATGAGTGTTTTCTTTCCCGATATAATTTGATAGATAGGTATAAAGCCTTGTTCAATCTCTATGCCTAAACCCCCTGCACCACGTGTGGCAAGGTCTCTAATATGTCCGACTGACGATAAAACTGTGACTTGATTCTGAAAATAGCTCGCAATCGTTTTTGATTTAGCTGGTGATTCAACAATGATGACTTTTTTCAATTGACAAAAACTCCCTTAGTTTTGTGGTCTTGTACCTATATCATTATATACGCTATCCCCTTCTTGTCAAGCAAATAAAACATTCATATTTATCTTCTATATAATGCTTTATATAGAAAGAAATTTCACATTTTTTCACACTTTAAAAACTCATTATAATCAAGTAAAAAGTCCAACATTAATTGGACATTTTATACTTTATAGCGAAAACAAATTGTATGGATTTTCTTTTTTTATTGGTTTGAATGAACGTCTGTGAATCGGTGTGATTCCATGCTGTTCGATCGCTTCTAAATGTTTTTTCGTTCCATATCCTTGATTATGAATAAAATCATATTCAGGATAGAGTTTGTGGTAGTTAGCCATCATCTCATCTCTTGTGACTTTTGCGATAATGGATGCGGCTGCAATCGATTGGCTTTTTGCATCCCCTTTAATCAAAGATAAATGGGGTATATTACCTAAATTCATAGAATCTGATAATACAAAATCATATTGTACCTTTAGTTGATTTAATGCTTCTTTCATGGCTAGTCTTGCTGCTTCAAGAATATTTATACGATCAATCGTTTCTGAATCAATGATACCAATTCCAATAGCAACTGCCACTTCTTCAATTTTTAGTTTTAGAGACTCTCTTTGTTTTTTGGTTAGTTGTTTCGAATCATTGATTTCAGGAATTGAAAAATCTTTTGGAAGAATAACAGCTGCAGCTACAACTGGTCCAGCGAGTGGTCCACGACCTGCCTCATCAACACCAGCAATCATTTGATAACCTTTCGACCATAAATCCTTTTCATAATCAAGATTGGCGTGCATCAAATGAAAGTGCTCCTAATCCATTATTTCTAATATCGGTTAAGATAATTTGATAAACACGATCATAATCGATATCTCCACCTTTAGAAAGTGCTCCACGATAGGTTCCAATATGATTCATGATATCAAGTGCCGTCATTGCTTCAATGTCTTTAATTTCATAGCGATTCATTAAGCGTCTTGGGTAGAAAGTCTTTAAGTGATTAATGGCATATATGACAACTTCATCAAGTGGTAATGTGTCATCCTTAATGGCACCAGTAACTGCTAATGCAAAACCTACTTTTTCATCATCAAACTTTGGCCAGAGAACACCTGGTGTATCAAGTAATTCAAAATCAGGATTAATTTTAATCCATTGTTGTGCTTTCGTTACTCCTGGTTTATTTCCTGTGACTGCTACTTTTTTATTAGTCAGTTTATTGATTAAGGTCGATTTACCAACATTTGGAATGCCTAAAATCATGGCTCGAATAATCTCTTTTTTCATTCCTCTTGCAAGTTTTCTTTCAATCTTTTCTTTTAGAATTTCTTTTGAGCGTGAATAGATTTTGTTAATATTAAATCCATTGTTTGAATTAACTAGTAATGTATAAAAACCTTGGTCTTCATAGAACTTAATCCAATAATCTAAAGATTTACGATCGGCAAGATCCATCTTATTAAACAGTAAAAGCGTTGGCTTTTCACCAACGATTTTAAGGATTTCCGGATTCATGCTACTATATGGAAGTCTTGCATCCAAAAGGAGGAAGACAATATCCATTAATTTGATTTTTTCCTTAATTTCCCTTAAGGACTTAAACATATGTCCGGGAAACCATTGTACTTGTTTCATTGAATACCTTCATTCTTTAGTAATTCTTCTAATTCATCGAAGTTCATTAACACTTCACGTGCTTTAGTTCCTTGAGAGGTTGAGACAATATTATATTGTTCGAGCAAAGTAACAATCTTTTGAGCTCTGTTAAAGCCAATTTCAAATTGTTTTTGAATGGTGTTAATTGAACAGTTGTTTTCTCTCACAACAAAGTATGCAACATCACTAAATAAATCATCGTTAACTTGTTCTCGTGCGGATATTGATTTCTTTAAATCTTCATGATGTAAGACGTATCTTGGTTTTTCTTGGCGTCTAATAAAATCAGCGACATCATCAATTTCTTGGTTAGAGATGAATGCACCTTGAAGACGAATTGGTCGTTCGGTTTCTTTTAACAACATATCCCCACGACCAAGTAGTGTTTCAGCACCTGCACCATCAAGGATCGTCGTTGAGTCGGTGAAACTAGCCACTCTAAAGGCAATTCTCGTTGGAATATTGGATTTAATGGTCCCACGAACAACATCAACTGTAGGTCTTTGGGTTGCAACAAGTAAATGAATCCCCGCAGCTCTAGCTTTTTGAGTGATTCTTTGAATGGCATCTTCAACATCATGTGCTGCAACCATCATTAAGTCTGCAAGTTCATCAATCACAATAACGATATAAGGAAGTTTTTCTTCGTCAACAAATCCTTTAGCAACATTTTCATTAAACGAGCGCATATCACGACTTCTGGTTGATGCAAACAAGCGATAACGACGTTCCATTTCATCAACAATCCAGTTTAAAGCAGATGCTGCCATTTTAGCATCTGTAATGACTGGTGTAATTAAATGTGGTAAATCATTATAGGGAGTTAGTTCAACCATCTTAGGGTCAACTAGAATTAGTTTTAAATCGTCTGGTTTATTCTTAAGGAGTAACGACACTAAAATGGTATTCACACAAACTGATTTACCTGAGTTTGTCGCACCAGCAATTAATCCATGTGGCATTTTAGCAATATCAACATAAATATTGGTACCATCAATGTCTTCACCTAATGCAACTTTTAATGGGTGATCACGGTCAAGTAGGAATTCATCGGTATCAACAACATTACCAAATGCAACAATATCTGCAACTTTATTTGGAACTTCAACCCCAACGTAAGGCTTACCTGGGATTGGGGCTTCAATACGGACTGTCTTAGCTGCTAAATTCATCATAATATTATCTTGAATTGAGGTCACACGCTTAACTGGAACACCTGGTTCAAGTGATAATTCATAACGGGTAACAGTCGGACCTTTTTTCGATGAGTTAACTTCACCCTCAACGCCATGGTCTTTTAAAGTCTTATTGATGACATCGATTTGATCTAGCAACCATTGTGGTTGTGCATCAACATTACGCGTAATCTTCTTAAATAAAGTCACTGGCGGAAGTTGATAATCTTTTCTGAATTCAGGATTTGAATAGGTTGATTTAACTTGTGGTTTTGCTGTTTCTCTTGATGCTTGATAAGGTTCATCTCCACCTTCAACAACATCTTCATAAATTCCAAAATTAGCTTTCACTTTAACGTTTTGGTCTCTCGTAAATGTGTCAGATGGCATATCTTCATCATCAATACTTGGAAGTGCAACACTGCGTCCCTTCATCCATGGTGGAAGGTTTTTTATTTCTTCAACCACAGGTGTTGGTTTAGTCCATGCTTCTTCAACTGGCTTTGGTTCTTCTTTCGTTTGATTCTTTTCATAGGATTCAACGCCGAAGAGTTGTTTACGAGTTTCTTTGTTGATGACATTGTCAAACTCGTAATATTTATCACGATGATTTTCTTTAGCCATTTCATCGGTCATC
The DNA here is from genome assembly GCA_023431045.1 of Bacillota bacterium. Taxonomy (GTDB): domain Bacteria; phylum Bacillota_I; class Bacilli_A; order Acholeplasmatales; family Acholeplasmataceae; genus Acholeplasma. Next base: position 6,602 of record JAEYXZ010000105.1, read on the forward strand.
TTCGGTTTAGTTCTAAACGCATCATATTGTTTAACTTTATCACCAATGACATGAACAACAAATGGCACATGAATTTCATCTTTGACATCAGATCCAAAAAGGGAGGAAATAAACTTCTCTTTGACGTATTTGTTAGCGCCACGAATCCCCTCTATTTTAGGAATTTGTGGTATAACAAAAACCTGTTCGATGACATTTTGGGTTTGTTTTTTATTTTTCTTCATTTTTGCCATCCTCCTTCAATACTTCTTCCATTTCTTTATATAAAGACTCTAAATCTGATTCCAATTCCTTTTCAGTATGAAACACTTTCTTGCTATAGATTTTGTAGGTTTCTTCACCCGTTAATGAGAGTACGACAAGACCTAGTTTAATCATGACAGCATTTGTCACATTATCAAGTACTAATCTTCTAAACCAATAGACTGGATTGACGATATTTAAAACCATCATGGTGTTCTTAAATAGTTGGTTTAATTTTAACTTGTTAGATGTTTTAACAATTAAATTAGCATCAACTTTATCCTTAGCATCTTTAAGCGAGACCAAACGTCTTAAGGTAATTCCACGAAACATTTTTAAAATTGGTTTTTCTAGCAAGGTATTAAAACGATCAGATATATACTTCATTAATAGAAGTGATTCATCAAGTGTTAACTCCAAGTAAGGATATCGACTTTGAGGATAGAATTTAACGGATATATCATGCATTAATTCAATGGATAAATTCATTAAATGAGGTCCAAAACCTACTGAATCTCTTAACTTCTTATCCTTGAATTGTCGATGTGCATCTTTGATTAACCATTTGATTTCTTTTTCATCAATATCTTCTTCATCAACCGGCTTAGTCTTAATCTCTTTGTTTAAGGAATTAACGACTGCAACCAAGTAAATGAGAAACATTAAAATAAATCCGAAAAGGACGCCTGAGAAAAACGTGATTAACCATGATACATTAATTTCAATCGGTCCAATCTGCAGTAAAGTAAAAATAAGAATTCACATCCTTTACTCATATTATACAATAATATCCCTTGATTTAGGCGTTCAGGCTTGTTTCTTTTATTGGGTTATGCGATAATAAAATAGCGTAAGAAAAGGAACTTTAGTATGAAACATTTAATTGTTGTTGATTTGGATGGAACTTTACTTAATTTTGAAAGTAAAATCTCTCCTAAAAATAAAGAAGTGATTGAAAGACTTAAGAAAGATGGTCATCATGTTGTGATTGCAACAGGTCGTCCTTTTCATGCTGCTTATCAATACTATCAAGAATTAGACTTATCAACGCCAATGATTACAGATAACGGTGGAAATATTCGAATTCCTAAGAATCCTGACTTTAAAATGATCACCGATGGTATTCCTGCAAAAATTTCCCATGACATTTTTAATTATTCGAAAGCACATCTAGAATCAGCATTCTTCTCTTATGGTGATTACTTATATTCATATCGTCATTTAGAACGTCTTCATGCCATCTTTAAAGGTGGAGAAGGTGCAAAAATTATTCATGCTAATTTTGATGAATTAGAACTCGAACCAACTGGTATGATTTATTTAATCAGCGCGCCATTTAAGATTCAATTTGAAAATTATTTAATGGGGTTATCAGATCTTGTTCATTTCAGACTTTGGGGTGAAGATCGTAAACATTCAGTTTATGAAATTTATAAAGCAAATACCTCTAAATTATCCGCGATTGAATGGGTTATTCAATACCTTAATGTTGATAAAGAAAATGTCATCGCTCTAGGTGATGGTATTAATGACGTTGAAATGATAGGTGGGGTCCATTTAGGGGTTGCCATGCCTAATGGTGAAGAAATTATTAAACAGGTTGCAAAAACAATCGCTCCGGTTGATAATGATCAATCTGGTGTTGGTATTTTTCTAGAAAATTACTTCTACAATAAATAAAAGAAATCACTTCGTTTGAAGTGATTTTTTATTCTAAATTCATCGCTTGACTAACTAAATACTCAGGGAATCCCTTACTTAATAAAAAGCGATAAGTCTTTTCTTTTCTTTTTGGATCATTTTGATATTTTTTCTTTGCTTTAAAGTGAACATGCGTTAAAGCTTTTGATTCATCATAAATGCTTAATATATGATTAATGCCATTAACATCAAACTCATAATGTTTCAGTTTAAATTCAAGTTCAGCCTTTGAATAATTTTGCTGCTGAAGTTTTTTGAGTAACTTAAAATCATCCAGTAAATGTTCTTTTTTGAGTCTTTCAATGATTGGTTCAACCTCATCAACCCCTTTTTCATATAAATAAGATTTGATTTGAAAGCTAGATTTACCATAAGACGCATATCGAACAACTGCTTTATAGAGTTTTGCATCTTCTAGCTCTTTGGCTAACTCTTCTTTAATTTCAGAGATGTCACGACCAACTAAAAGACGGTACTTAACAATCGAATCTTCACTGACTTTAACTGTTTGACCGTTTTCAAGAATCAGTTCATATGAAGTTTTACCTTTGATGATTGATTTTATGATCATGTTAACTCGTTTCGGTGAAATCCTTCTCCTAATACTTCTTTGGTTTGTAATATGAGTGTAAACGCACTTGGATCAATACTTAAGATAATTTCTTTTAAATCATATACTTGTTGACGATAAATACTACAAATAATCATATCTTTCTCATGGTCAGTGTAGCCACCAACAACTCTCACCTTTGTCATTCCACGGTCAAGTTTATTAAAGATTAATTTTTTGATTTCATCGGTTTTCTTCGTAATGATGAGTGCGGTATAAGATGATCTTCCCGCAACTGCGACTTTCTCAATTAATAATCCGGTAATTAGCATTGAAATCACTGCAAATAAACCGTTTTGTAGATTCAAGAACATACCAAACATAATGATAATCCCATCGGTAACATATACTGCCACGCTAAATGGAACTCTTAAGTACTTATTAACCAGTTTCTGATAGACATCCATGCCACCGGTTGATGAATTATATCGAAGGACTAAACCAATCCCAACCCCGACAAACACACCACTACCTAGGGTTGCAATAATAATTTCATAATGATTATCTATTTGACTTAAAATTAAATCAGTTGGAACTTTTGCTAATTCAAAAACGAATACGAGAAGTGGAGCAAGTAAGGTTGCATAAACGGTTCTTAATAAGAACTGTTTACCAAAGAATATACCACCAATGATTAAAGCGATAATGTTCAGTGACAAATAAATCGTACCGATTGATAAGAATGGTATAAATGGTTCAATTAAAACAGATATCCCCATCATTCCACCAATAACCATCGCTAATGGTTGTAGAAAAAAGTAAAATCCAATATGAAGCAGGGAAACACCTATGGTAATCATGGTGTATTCCATCACTTTTCTTTTAATCATTTTTACGATCCTTTAGATAAGCATAAATAAAGCCATCTAGATCACCATCCATGACGGATTGGATATTTCCAACTTCGTAATCGGTTCGATGATCCTTCACGAGTTGATAAGGTTGGAAGACATAACTTCTAATCTGTGAACCCCAAGCAATATCTTTTTGCTCACCTTTAATCGCGTTTAATTCATTTTGCTTATTTTCAAGTTCAAGTTGCATTAACTTTGATTTTAAAATGCTCATTGCGGCTTCACGGTTTTTAAGCTGTGAACGTTCATTTTGCATATTGATAACAATCCCACTAGGAAGATGTGTTAAACGGACTGCAGAATAAGTCGTATTAACTGATTGACCACCCGCACCAGAGGATTGGAACGTATCAATTCTGATATCTTCGTCTTTGACTTCAATATCAATATCATCAGTGAATTCCGGTACGACATCACATGAGACAAAAGATGTGTGTCGGCGTTTATTGGAATCAAATGGTGAAATTCTAACCAGACGATGAACGCCACGCTCAGCCTTTAAATATCCATAAGCATAAGGTCCTTTAATACGCATGGTAACGGATTTAACACCCGCTTCTTCACCAGCTAGATAATCAAGAATTTCGACTTTAAATCCTTTTAATTGGGCATAACGTTGATACATTCTCATCAAGATATCACACCAATCCATCGATTCAGTTCCACCTGCTCCTGGATGCAGTTCTAAGATGGCATCTTTATCATCATAAGGTTCATTCAATAACACTTCAATTTCAAAACTATCAAGTTTTTGAGATAAGTCCTTAATTTCTGATTCGAGTAAATACCAGGTATCAGTACCTTCTGTTGCTTCTTCAAACCACATATTTAACTCTTCAAATTGTTTTTTAAGTGCTTTTAGAGTGCTTAACTTTAACTCGATTTGATTAGCTTCTTGAGTGGTTTTCTTAGCTTGTTTTGTATCATTCCAAAAAGATGGTGATTGCATCGTTTTAGATAAGTCTAAAAGACGAGCATTGAGCTCGTCTGGTTTGATTGCTTTTTCTAAATCATTGAGACTAGTTTCAAAAATTTCTAGTGTCTTATTTACTTCATAGCGTTCCATAATTATCTCCGATTCCAAGGTAACTGGTTACGATGGAGTTTATGCACTTTAGGTTTCTTTTGTTTCGATGCGTCTTCCCCTTGATTGGTTGCTGTATTCTTAACAACTGCTTCACGGGTGACATTCATTTGGATGCGACCTAAAACAGCATATCTTGAAACATCCTTTTGAATTTGGAAAAGCATCTCATCAAAGAGTCGTTTTCCTTCTCTTTGATAAATAATTAATGGGTTTTGTTGACCATAAGATTGAAGACGTACACCTTGACGAAGTTCACTCATGGTGTCAATATGACG
>JAEYXZ010000109.1 GCA_023431045.1 Bacillota bacterium
TCTGTTTTCTTGTGTATCCAAAATCTTCTTGAACTAAAGCAACGTTACCTTTAGAGATTTCAATAAAATATCCAAAGACACGATTATAACCAACCTTTAAGTTTTTGATTCCGGTTTTTTCACGTTCTTTTTGTTCGAATTCGGTTAACCAATCTTGAACATGATTGGAGATTGAAATGAGTTCATCAAGTTCTTCATTGTATAAAGGTTTTATCATTCCACCTTCTTTTATGGTTAAAGGTGGTTCATCTAAAAGTGCAGCTTCTAGTTTTTCTCTTAAACTCTGATGCTCATTGATTTGGTCAATTAATGCATCAATCATTGGATGTTGATATTTTCTTAACGCATCCTTAAGTATTGGTAGTTGAATGAGTGTCGCTCTTAATTGAACTAAATCTCTCGCATTACAATTTCCCGTTGAGATTCGACCAATCAAACGATTAATATCATAAATATAATCAAGAATGGATTGAACTTCAGTTCTTGGTTCATAGATTCTAAATGCATCCACATAGTCATATCTTTTTTCTAGAACATCGCGATCCTTAAGTGGATGAGTAAGCCAATATTTAAGGAGTCTTGCTCCCATTGCAGTACGTGTTTTATCAAGCCAATGAATTAATGTTGATTGTTCATGTCCACTAATCGCTTCTGTTAATTCTAAATGTTGATTGACATGATAGTCTAGGTGCATGTAATGTTCAACTTTTTGGAGGCTAAAAGGCATTAAATGATTTAATGTTTGTTTGCTCGTATTAAAAATGTAATTGATGAGTAATGATGCTGCTTGCTTAGATGCTTTATTCGATAGATTTCTAACCATACTTTGATGGTTGATATTATCATCATTGAAGTATGAAACAACAATTCGTTCGGATAGTAAAAATTCAATTAATGAAGCATCAGCTTGATTACTAAGAATGACTTCTTTAAGTTTGAGATTTAATATTTCATCATAAAGTCCTGTTCTTGAGAGACCTTCAATTAAGTATGAATCACCGGTTGATACATCACAGTAACTCAATAAATAACCAAATTCGGATAAAGTAACATGAGCAATAAAATTATATTCAGACTCAGCAAGAATGCCATCATCAATAATCATCCCTGGGGTGATTAATTTGATGACTTCACGCTTGACGAGTTCTTTACCTGGTTCTGTCATTTGTTCAGCAATCGCAATCTTAAATCCCTTTGAGATTAACTTTTGTATGTAGGCTTTAACTGAATGGTATGGAACCCCACACATTGGTACTTTATCACCAGCATCTCTAGAGGTGAGTTGAATCTCTAAAACTTTAGAAGCGATTAAAGCATCATCAAAGAACATTTCATAGAAGTCACCTAATCTAAAAAAGACTATTGCATCCGCATAGTCTTCTTTAATCGATAAGTATTGCTGCATCATGGGTGTATATTTTTTCTTTGTTTCCATAAATCCTCCGGGAATGGAGTTCAATCAGTATTAAGCAGTAGGTGCTGGGATTAAACCATAGATGAATCTTAAGACATCACCAACAACTGGCCATGTCGATGAACCTGGAATGAAGAATAAACCAACCACAATCACTAATAACACCAATAGGATAATGGATAGCCATCCAAAGAATGTAAATAAACCTCTACCGAAGCCACCTTGTTTTGGCTTTGTTTTCTTACTAATCACTTCAGCAAGTTTTTCAATATCAGATTTATCGTCTTCAGTTGCTACTGCTGGATCTACATTTTGAACGGATGATGCTGTAACAAATCCTAGAATACCAACAATAATTAATCCAGTAAATAATGAGAATGCGCTCCAAACGCGAACTTCTTTTCGAGATGCTTTCTTAGACATAAATCTAAATCCAGCAATCAGTGACAGTAATGAAAGTACACCAAGACCAATTGCACCATACATGCGGAATGGATCAACGAGCATATTGGCAGGTAATCCCATGTTTGTTAATTGATCTGGCATAAAGTATCCAAGGACAACAGCTGCAGCATATACTAAGCCAAGCAGGATAGACAATAGTCCAGTTGTAATTTGTAGACCACGTTTCATTGGTCCAGTCTTAATGAGCTTCTTACTATCATCAACTAACAAATCAGTAACCGATTCAATATCATTTGGTTGATCTCTTAATAATTCTTGAATGAGCGAATTTTCTGGATTCTCAACAACTTTAGTTGTGCTATCACTCACTTGTGCGACTGGTGCTTCAATGGTAATCTGTGGTTGTTCAAGCGGTGGAACATTAACCACCACTTCAAACGTTTTTTGACTCATAATTTCGGTTAATTTTTCAATTTGACGGGCAATTTGATCGAGCTGTTGTCTTGTGTCAACAACTGTAACTGATGCTCCTTGAGTTGGTTCTGGCGCGATAAAAACTGGCATAGGTGTCGATTCAACTTCCTTAACATCTTCTGGATTTGCTTCATAAACAGCACTAGAGGATGGAACATAGTATGCTGCTTTAGTTTCTTTTGCATTTGAAAGAATGAATTCGATGATTTCTTCTTTCTTTAATTCGGTTGATACTTTGATATCATGATCCTTTGCGTATCTTTCAAGTAATAAGATATTTTGATTTTCAAGTTTATTTTGTAATTCTTTTGTGAGTTCTCCACGTTCATTAAGTTTCTTTAAAATAACATCAAGAACTTCATTCTTCTTTAATCGTTTAGGAACTGCGGCATTGTATTTTTCACCAATTTCGCGAAGCTCAGTTAATGTAGAACTCTTATAGACAACCGGTCTAAATGCTTCTTGGGTTAAGCCATCAATTTCTCCTTCATCATCAAAAATAACCACATTGAGTTCTTTGTTAAAATCTTTAGTTGAAGGTAGAATTCCAGCTTTTTCATCGACCTTAGCACGATTAAAAAGTTTATATAAATCGAGTTCGCTAACACCTTTTTCGACTAAGAAAGGTAAAACAACAGTCCAAAAATCTTCAAGGTATTTATGTTGAAGTGATGGACTCTTATAC
>JAEYXZ010000026.1 GCA_023431045.1 Bacillota bacterium
ACCCCCACACGCCTAAAGACACAAATAATTCTACCACGACCGTATCCATCAGGTAGACCAGTAACGATATGTGATTTTCTTGCACGTCTGATTTCTGGAGTATATGCATCAAAGACACCTTGGTTATGAGTCTTTCTCGCATCAGTATAAAAGTCCATGACTTCTTTTGGAACGTCATAACCATAACTTTCAGTTGCTTTAGCTGCAACGTTAATACCGCCATTAGGGAAGAAACCTCTCTTTAATGGTGCATCAGTTTGTAATCCAACGATCTTTTCAAGATCTTTTTGGATGTAACCTGGTTTGTGTGAAATGATTGTTGAAGGAACGACAGTGTCTAAATCAATCACGCCGCCTTTTTCTTTTTCTAGCTTCAATAAGTCCTTGAAGCTTTCATTTAATTTTAAACTAGCTTCGGTTGGACCGCTTAAAAAGGAATCATCTCCGGTGTATTCCTCGTAATTCTTGTGGATAAAATCTGACACATTGACAGATTTTTCCCATGCTCCGCCTTTAAATCCTCTCCATGGATTGTTCATATATATGCCTCCTATATTTATATAGCAATCGATTTTGCAATTTTATTATAGAGGGTTGTCAATTTTTTTGCTTGGTATTCTATAAATGAAAACGTTTTCCAATTTTTACCCCATTTTTAGCCTTATTTTGTCTATCAATTGTGGTTTATTTTCGTCAATTATCTAGTTTCAAACAAACTTACCTTAGATTTTCATCTTGGGTTCAAATTGTAATTAAGTTATAATAGAAACATGAGTTTTTAAATTTTGATTTAATGGTGGGACATTAAAATGAAGTTTGTATGTATCGTTGGCGATAGCGCTGTTGGAAAAATGACCGTAGGACAAGAATTAGAAAAGTTGACGAACTTTTCGCTTTTTCATAATCATATGTCCATTGAGATTGTCCTTGATGTTTTTAAATCCTTCCATATCCCTGCAATTGAAGCCATTCGATATGCCATTTTTGATGAATTTATGAAGACTGATTTACCAGGATTGATTGTGACGCTACAGTTACCATTTGATGTTCCTGAGGAAATCACATATTTGGAAAACTTACTCAATTACTTCGAATCTCGTGGAGTACCTTCCTATCTAGTTGAACTTGATTCATCATTAGAGGTACGCCTTGAAAGAAATAAAACTGAAAACCGCTTAAAATATAAAGCATCAAAAAGAGACATTGCAGCATCAGAAAAAAGATTGCTGAATGCTTCATCAAGACATCGCTTTATTTCTTTACCTGGTGAAATCAAACATCCACGCTTTATTCAAATTGATAACACGAATATAGATCCAATAAAAACAGCTCAAATGATTGCCAATTATTTTAACTTTTAACACTTGAATCGGAGAGTATCTCATGAAAACTGCTTATGTCTTAGTTGGTGTACCAGGTGCTGGTAAATCAACTTATGCTAGAAAATTAAATCTACCTCATTTCTCATCTGATTCAATTCGGTTAGAGTTGTTTGGTTCGCTTCGTCAAAATCATTCAAAGGAAGATGATGACAAAGTCTTTCAAATCTTACATGATCGTGTTTTTAAATATCATGAATCATTGATCTTTGATGCAACAAACATAGAACGTAAAACGAGAATTCCACTTTATGATGAACTAAAGAAAAATGGATTCAATGTAGAAATCCATTTAGTACTAGAACCATTAGAACTTGCTATCTATCAAAACCAACGTCGTGATTTTGAAAAGATTGTTCCTAATTTTGTCATTGAAGATAAGTATAAGTTTATGGTTGCTCCACGTGTTGGTGTTGATTGTGATTCATTTAAAATCATTTCACAATCATCATTCTTAAAACGTCCAACAAGTTATCACGAATTTGTTTCTTATGCAAAAGATCACGGTATCGTTAAGTGCATCTATGAGTATGTGAATGCAGCTTATCTACAAGAATTTAAGAATCTAGATTCACCTCATGACACACCTTATCATTTAGAAAGTGTCAGTGAACACATTGATATGTGCATCAATAATTCAAATGATGGCTTAATGCTCATTGCCTCCATTCTTCATGACTTAGGAAAATCACTTGCTAAAAATGGTGGTCACTATAAAGGACATGATACGATATCATCAATCTATGCACTTCGTTTTTTTGATGAGATAAAAGATATTCCAGAACATATCAATCCAAGTGATGTAATCGAAATCGTAGTCCAACATATGCTCGCACATAAAAACCTACCTAAAACTAGCATTGAAAGAAATAAAATAGATGAAACACTCCTTGCTCACATTTATCGCTTTAGAGATATCGATGAAGTGAGTCGTATTACTGATATCAAACAAAATCGGAACGAGTAACCACTCGCTCCGATTATTTTTTATACTGAAATTGTAGATTTAATTTTTTCTGCTAATCCATAAACTTCATTAGTTGTGATACAGGATAAGGCAACTCTTAATCCTTCTTCCATTGGTATCAAATAAATCTTTTTATCAACGAGTTTATAATAATCAGCCTCTGGTTGACTTGATTTAACAAGCACGAAGAATCCACCTTTATAAGGATAGATATCAAGTTTCGCTTTTTTAGCTTCCTTTAAAAAGATTTGACCTCTTTTTTTAAGTGTACTTGTTAGTTCCTTTAGTTTAGGAATGTATGTTTCTTTTTGTTCTGCTAATTGATTAAAGATTCCAACCCCAACAGAAGGTGCAGTTGACCATTTACCGAGAGCATCATTTACGAGTTTTGTCTTAAAGAATTGGTATTGTTCCTTGGTGTGATGTAGACCAACAACCGCACCTAAACGGATCCCATACATAGCAAACGACTTAGAGGCTGAGAAACAAATTAATACTTGAACATGCTTTTCTAAATTCATTAAGTAATCAAAAGTATGTCTTGCCTCACTAAATCCACGTGGATCATAATCAAAATAGGCAAGGTCATAGGTTAGAATAATTTCATTGTCCTTAAACTGATTTAGAATCTCAACAATTCTAATCCATTCTTGATCAGATAACTGATATCCAGTTGGATTATGACATGGGTCATTAATAACGACAATCACTGTTTTTTGTTTTTTAGCTAACTTCTTGATTTGTTTCTCAAAGTCACTTAAATTAAAATGATTCCCTTTAAATAACTTATGGGTATGAATACTCATCTTGGAAGCTTGAACAAAATAATCATAACGCCAGCGTAAATCAGAAACTAAGACTTTATGTCCTGGAGTACCATAAGTACCAAAGATGGTTGAGAGTGCACCAGATCCTCCTGGTGTTGATAAACCAGTCATCATAAACTTCTGACTTAAACGTTCTTTCTTGGAATCAAGTACCCAGTTAATGACATTCTCTTCAAAAACCTTACCGCCATCTGTTGCACCATATTTAAAGATCTCGTTAGGATCTAAATTATGAAAAGCTTTTTCAACTTGAGGAATCACGAGTTTTCGTTCATCATTATAAAACATCCCGATGGTTGCATCGATGACTGATGGATCTTTATGTTTTTCAGCTTGCGCTATTTTAGCTATCTTTAATATATCAATATTACCCATATAGACTCCTTAGGTTAGTAGCAAGATTCTTTCAATGGTTTGTTTACGATCTGGTCCAACCGAGAATATCGCCACTTTAATTCCTGTTAATGCTTCAATTTTAAGTAAATACTTTTGTGCATTGATTGGTAAATCTTCAAATCTTTTAACGTTTGTTATATCTTCTTTCCAACCTGGTAATGAAATTGAGATTGGTTGACATTTTTCAAATAGTTCAACCTCAGATGGAACGCGATCAATGATATTTCCATCAAGTTCATACGCAGTCACAATCTTGATTTCATCTAACCCTGATAACACATCCAATAATGTGACTGCAAAATAACTCAAACCAGAAACACGTTTTGAATGATTTAATACCACTGTATCTAGCCATCCAATTCGACGAGGACGTCCAGTGGTTGTCCCATACTCATGACCTTTCTCACGAATCACATGAGCAAGCTCACCGTGAATTTCAGATGGGAATGGACCATTGCCAACTCTTGTTGTATATGCTTTAACAACGCCTAATGCACCATTTATAAACCATGGAGCAAGACCGGTATTAAGGGGAACGGATGCTGCAGTTGGTGAAGATGAGGTTACATAAGGATACGTCCCGTGATCTAAGCATAACATCACACCTTGTGCACCTTCAAATAAAATCTTATGACCTGCAACCAATTCATTTAATAAATAGGAAGTATCGGTGACATATGGTTTCATTTTATCTGCATAAACTAAGCACTCATTGAAGAGTGTTTCTAAATCAAATGGCTTTAAACCATTCTCAATTAAAACTTTATTTTTGATGGGTAACTCTTTTTCCAGTTTCTTTCTTAAGAGATCAGGATTGATTAATGTTCCAACACGAATACCGCTTCTTGAGGCTTTCTCGGCATAGGCTGGTCCAATTCCTTTATGAGTTGTCCCAATTGCATCTTTACTTTCATTGAGTTTATCAATCTCAATGTGATACGGTAAAATCACATGAGCACGATCTGATATATAGAGTTGAAAATCATTCTCAATTTTTGAAATTTCATCGATAAAGGCTTTTGGATTAATGACCATCCCATTAGCCATGACGTTAATGATTTTTGGATTAAGAATTCCAGAAGGTAATAAATGTAATGCATACTTCTTACCATCAACAACAACCGTATGTCCAGCATTATTTCCACCTTGATATCTAACAACAACATCTGCTTTAAAAGCTAGATAATCGGTAATCTTACCTTTTCCTTCATCTCCCCATTGAGATCCTACGATGACTAAATTTTTCATGTCCACTCCTATAAAAAGAAAATTGGTATGTTCTACCAATTCTCATTTTACTACAAAATGATTGTTAATCATATAGATATCGTTCAAGGAATAAACATGCTAAATATAACCAATGTTCTTTACGTCCTTTGATAACCATCGTGATATGGACGTGTCCTCTTAAATCAGCTAGTCTAATCTGTGTAATGGATTGATTTGCAGTCTGGAATAGTTTTAAACCATCAACTTTACTACTAGCTTCTTGAGATAAAACCATTTTAATTTCATGACTATCTCTAATTGTTTTTTCTACACCAATTTTACTACTTAACTTCTTATACAGTTTTTCATACATATAAGTTTGAACTTCGATATCAATTGGACCAAACCGGTCGATTAATTCTGTTTTTAGATTATCGATATCCTTCATTCTGTTGAGTTCTGCAATTCGTTTATGAATTTCGATTCGAACAGGATCGTGATTGATATAGGTTTCCGGAATATGTCTTGATGCAAAGACTTGATCTTGAATTTCTTTTCGTGGTTCTTCTTCGACCTTACCGGCCATTACTTCATCAAGTAGCTTCATATAGAGTTCCATACCTACAGAATCAATGAAACCAGATTGTTCTTGACCGAGGATATCTCCTGCTCCACGAATGCTTAAATCTCTTAAAGCAATCTTAAATCCTGAACCCAAGTCTGTGAAGTCTTCAATTACTGATAATCTCTTTCTTGCTTCATCATTAATGTTTTTTCTTGTATCATACATTAAGTAAGCGTAGGCGATACGATCACTTCGACCAACTCGACCTCGTAATTGATAAAGCTGTGCGAGTCCCATTTGATCCGCATCATGAATAATTAGAGTGTTTGTATTCGGTATATCAACACCCGTTTCAATGATGGTTGTTGAAACTAAAATGTCAAAGTCCTTCTCAATAAATGCAGATAAAACATCTTCTAATTTATTCTTTGTCATCTTTCCATGTGCATATGCAATTCTTGCATTAGGAACCAGCTTTTGAAGTTTAACAACAATACGTTCAATATCCTCAACACGATTATAAAGATAGAAGACTTGTCCACCTCTTGATAATTCACGATCAAGTGCTTCTTTGATTAATGCGTCTTGTCGTTCAACAACATACGTTTGGACTGGATAACGATTAAGAGGTGGTGTTTCAATCATCGATAAATCTTTTAGACCATACATCGCCATTTGGAGTGTTCTTGGAATTGGTGTTGCAGATAGGGTTAATGTATCAACATTGACCTTCATCTCTTTAATTTTTTCTTTATGTTCAACACCAAAGCGTTGTTCTTCATCAATAATGAATAACCCTAGGTCCTTAAACTTAACATCTTCTGATAATAATCTATGGGTACCAATAACAACATCAATAAATCCTTTAGACATTTTTTCTAACGTTTCATTTTGTTCCTTCTTAGAAACAAATCTAGAAAGTAAAGCAACACTTGCACCATACTTTTCAAAGCGTTCTTTAAAAGTGTAATAATGCTGTCTTGCAAGGACGGTTGTCGGAACTAAATATGCAACTTGTTTATTATCCATCACCGCTTTGAAAGCGGCTCTTAGTGCGACTTCCGTTTTACCAAATCCGACATCACCTGCAATAAGTCTGTCCATCGGACGCTTATCTTCCATGTCTTTTTTAACAGCTTCAATTGCTAACTTTTGGTCTTTAGTTTCATCATATAAAAAGTCATTTTCAAATTGTTCTTGCATCTCTTGATCACTTGAAAATGCGTGACCATCTGCCATATTTCTTGATGCATATAATTTAAGTAATCGATCAGATAAATCTTTAATTCTCTTTCTGACAGACGCCTTGGTTTTTGACCACTGCTTACCACTTAGTTTTGAAAGTTTTGGTGCTAAATCTTCATGACTACGATATTTTAAAATTAAGTCAATTTGGTCAGTTGGTACATAAAGTGCTTCTTGATTATCATAAATAATATATAAATAATCTCGCTTCTCTCCTGAGAGTTCCATCGTCTTAAGTCCCATATATTGGCCAATACCAAAATCATAATGGACGACATAATCCCCTACTGTGAGTTCTGCTGCATCTCTAATTTTGATGGCTTGATTGATGACCGAACGATATCTAATCTTTGTTTTATGTTTGGTTGAAAATAATACGTCCTCAGTAACAACAACAATCTTTTCCTTTGAATCAATAAATGATCCTGGTAAATCCATATTGTATAGTTCAATATTAGATTTTGAATCATTATAGGTGATGTGATGTTCATCCAAGAACGCCTTTATTCGCTCGAAGGATACCACATTTTGTAAAGCTAAATAAATTGCATAATCTTTATATTGTTCAATAAATAATAAGAACGGTTCTAAAAATCCTTGATATGGAGTAACATCACTAACCCCTAAATCGACTGCTTGACTAATGGTTGATTGATAGATATCAAATGATAAATGAGGCTGATCAAATAAATACGATAATGGTAATCTAAACGGTAATTTTGAAAAAGCATCACCTTGCATTGTTTCATTATAAGTTAGTAAATCAGCTTCTTTTGTTTCTTCATTAATTGAAATCTTATATGGATCAATAACAACCACATCATGATGACTAGAGAAATTTAAAACGGTTGTTTCTCTTGGATTAAAGTATGAGACATATAACAACAAACCATCCATCCGCTTTCTTTCTTCCAGATGAATCATATCTTGATTGAATTTTTCTAATTCCTTTTCTGAAAGGTTTAATGATTCAAAGTGTGCTCTAATCTGTTCTAGTGCAGCCTCTTTTTGACGGTCGGTATAAAACATTTCAGATAGTGGTGCTAAATCAATGCCTTCAGCTAATCCAATACTTTTTTGAGTGACGACATCAAAAGTTTTAATTGATTCGATTTCGTCACCAAAAAAATCCAATCGATAAGGGTCCTTATGATCAAAGGTGAAGATATCAACAATTGATCCGCGAACTGAAAACTCACCTGGTCTTTCAACCGTAAAGTTATATTGATAACCATCATAAATTAATTTTTTAGTTAACGCTTGTAAATCAAAGGTCATCCCCTTTTCAATTCTAACAACACTATTGATGTAATCCGTTGGTGATAGTTCCCTTTGTAGAATTCCCTCTTGAGTTGTTACAATCACATAAGGATGATCATTTTTTAATAATTGTCGTAGCGTATATAATCGTTCGTTTTTAAATTCAGGTGAACCCAGTGCCATGATCGATGTGAGCATTTGATCCGTTGGAAAGAATAATACATTTTCATCTCCTAGTGTTAGCGAGAGTGAATCATAATACTTTTGAGCATCGTATAAATTCGGTAGTACAATAAAAAGATTCTTATTGGATTGTTTGAATTTGAGTGTTAATAAAAGTTCAATGTATGCGTGGTTGACATGCTTAAAATCGCCTTTTGAGGCTTTTAAAACTTTAGAATTTGAATATATTTTTTTTAACTTTTCAATCATATTTTTCACCTAAACTCCAAACTAAGAAACCCAGACTATTTAGCCTGGGGGGTATTGTATTTCATAATTATCTTATTAAAATCATTGGTTTCAATCCACTCTTTGATTGCACGAGATGCTAAATCAAAGGAAGGCATTAACGTTTCAATATCGGTTTTTGTTAGTTTACCAAGGACATAATCTGCCATTGGTATATGATCCTCATAACCAATTCCAATTCGAATTCGTTTGAAGGCTTGAGTTGCTAAACGATCAATGATACTTCTTAATCCGTTTTGTCCACCATGACTTCCAGAATCTCTAAGTCTCACTTTTCCAAGTGGTAGTGCAGTATCATCTGAAATGATCAATAACTCAGTTAGTGGTATCTTATAGAAGTTAACCATTTTTTGAACTGCATCACCACTTAGATTCATGAATGTGAGTGGTTTTGCAAAAATGATTTTCTCTTGGTTAATCGTTGTTTCTGCAATTGCTGCATCAAACTTTGAATTCACTTTGAGTGAAAGATTGTGTTCACTTAGTAATTGATCAATAACAATAAATCCAATATTGTGTCTTGTTTGCTGATATGCTTTTCCGGGATTGCCAAGTCCGACAATCAACTTCATTAAATATCCTCAACAATTCGATTAAAGATTTGAGAGATTGGTTCATCTTTAATAATATGTAAAATCGCTTCTCCTAGTAGTGGTCCAATTGATAATTGTTTAATCTTTGGTTGCTTCTTATCATCTTCAAGTTTGATCGTATCCGTAATGACAAGTTCTGATAAGCTTGATTCTTGGATTCTTTGTGATGCATCTTTCGATAAAATACCATGAGTTGCAGCTGCATAAACTTCCTTAGCCCCTGCTTTCATTAGTGCTTCAGCTCCAATAATCATAGTTCCTGCGGTGTCAACAATATCATCAATCATGATGCAAGTTGCACCTTTGACATCCCCGATGATATTCATCACTTCAGCCTTATTTGGTTCTGGACGTCTTTTATCAATAATTGCAAGTGGTGCTTCAAAGAATTTAGCAAAACCTCTTGCTCTCGTGGTACCACCATGGTCAGGTGATACAACGACAATATTATTTAATTTCTTCTTTTTGAAATAGGAAGCTAAAAGCGGTGCCGCTGGGAAATTATCAATTGGTATATCGAAGAAGCCTTGAATCTGAGCAGCATGGAGATCGATACAAACCACACGATCAACCCCTGCACTTTCTAGTAAATCAGCAACAAGTTTTGCAGTAATTGGTTGACGAGAACGAACCTTTCGATCTTGTCTAGAATATCCATAATATGGCATGATGATGGTAATCGATGCAGCGCTCGCACGTTTTAATGCATCGGCCAAAATGAGAACTTCCATTAAGTGGTCGTTTGCTGGTGCACTGGTTGGCTGAATGACGAAGACATGTTGTCCACGAACAGACTCTTCAATGTCGATCGTTATTTCACCATCGGCAAATTTGATGACTTCCAAAT
>JAEYXZ010000064.1 GCA_023431045.1 Bacillota bacterium
AGCTGGAACAAAGAATTATGATGATAAAGAATTCTCTGCAAGATGACATGAGTTTATCAATTCAGATCCCTTAGCACAAGGCTCTTATTATGATGAAAAGATGAAAAGAAACATCAGTTACAAAGTCGTTATCATATAAGTCATTGACATAACATATATTTGTTAAATCTACCATTGGCTTTATGAAGCAATTTTATTTACTGAAATATGTTATGTGTTACAAGCATTTACATAAAAATATGTTACATTGACCTATCCTACATTGTATGTAAAAAAAGAAAAAAGCCATTATTTTAATTTTTTGACAAATAATGGCTTTAATTTATGTATTTTGATTAATTATCAATTGTTAACTAAAAATCACGACGGCTTTACACGGCTGTTTATGAATTATTTTAGTGAAAGCAATACGATATTTTCAACGTGTGCAGTATAACTGAACATATCAATAGGCTGAATTTTTTTAACTTCATATTTTTGACTAAGTTGTTTAATATCTCGAATTTGCGTTTTAGGTTCACACGATATATAGACAATTCTTTTAGGTGTTAACTTAAGGACTGATTGAATGAACTCAAGCGATGCACCTTCTCTTGTTGGATCCATCAATAAAACATCAACTTTCTCATTCATTTCATTCATCAAATCTTGAACATCACCTTGATGAAAAAATGCGTTTTCAACTTTATTGATTTTTTTATTCGTGATGGCATTTAAAACAGATGCTTCATTGATTTCAAATCCTATCGCTTTCTTAGCCTTTTTTGCTGATAAGAGTGTTAATGTCCCAATCCCTGAATAACAATCTAAGACAACGTCATTTTGCTTGATTTCAGCAAACTCTAATGCTTTATGATAGAGATTCATCATTTGCTTTGGATTGACTTGATAGAAAGAACGAGATGATATTCTAAACACTAAATCATCAATTTGATCTTCAATATAACCCGGGCCATAAAGAATCTTTTCTTGTTCAAGTAGGACCAAATGAGTGTTTTTATGATGAATGTTTTGTACAATTGTTGAAATCTCAGGATGCAATTCAATTAATTCTCTAACAAAGATTTTATGATTAGGGAATAAATTACCTTGAGTGACTAAGACAACCATATACTGATTGTTTGAATAGGATTTTCTAATTAAGACATGTTTTAAGATCCCATCCCCAGATGCTTCATGATAAGCTCTGATCTTAAACTTAATTAACAACTTTTCAAGCGTTTCAAATATAGCATCGATTCCTGGATGATGGAGAAAATGACCCAGTTTAGGTTTAATTACTTTACTACCTTCAATAAATAATCCTAAACGAATTTGATAACTCTTTTCTAGTTTTAGGTTAGTTGCTGATAAAACCGCTTTATGACGGTATCCTTTAGGTGTAGGATTCTCAATCATTGGTAGTAATTTTGATGCACCAAAAAGACTTTCAATAAGCATCATTTTCTTTTTCATTTGTTCTTTTAGTGGTAGTTTTTCATAATCTGAACTATTTAAACTATCATAAAAAGTATCATCTTGATATTTATAACTTTTGTGCGAGACGTTTGACATCGACATTCCTTAATAGACTCATTGGTAAGACATACTCACTTAAAGGTGTACGTAGTAAACCCTCAGCAATGATGGAAGCAATCGCGATTGCTCCAAATTGATTAAAATGAGTATTATCTTCCTTTTTGATCTGGTTAAATAATTTTCTTGATAAATCCATACCTAAATATTCATATAACTTCTTACTTCTTGTAAACCCATCAATAAACCATGCCTTTTCACTTCTAGCAACACGATAAGACATATAAGGGTATAATCCAACCGATAGTGGATTCACGCGGTGATTGGCTAGATGATTTCTTCTAGAGATACTAGAGATGATGATTGGGACTGCTTTTTTCTCTTTGATTTCATTGATCATAAAAGATAAGTTTTTTGGATAACTTTCATAGACACTCGTATATCGTTTTGGATCTTCGACCTTTTGATCATTGTGACCAAACTGAATCATGACATAATCGTCTGACTTTAATTGTTTTAATACGTCATTGAAACGGCCTTCATCCAGAAATGACTTCGTTGATCTCCCATTAACTGCATGGTTATGAACAACAATATCCTCGGTTAAGAATATTCCTAGCTTTTCACCCCATCCAGTTTCCGGACGACTATCAAGTGATTTATTTGCTGCAGTTGAATCACCTATAATATAGAGGTTAATCATTTGAGTTTACCTGTCAGTTTTATGAAGATGATCTGATCATTTTCATAAGTTAAATATTGCAAGACCTGTTCTCTTGTATACCAACCAGCAGCTAAGATTTCTTCATCCTGTTTCTTAATTCTAGTGTTCATCGCTTCACCTAAAAAATAATAGACATCTTTATAGACTCCATTAGGCATTAAGTAGGTGTTGGTTTGCATCTTATCACTTGTAATTTCAAACTGAATACCGGTTTCTTCGTAAACTTCTCTTTTAGCAGTCTCAATTAATGATTCACCTGCTTCAATATGACCTTTAGGAAATGAAAAATGACCCCCATTTCGGTTCTGTGTCAGTAAAAACAAATATCGGTCTTCTGATTTTGTGTATACAATTGCTCCTGCTGATATTTCTTTAACCATGGTAAATACCTCATTTCTATTGTAACAAAAAAGAGTCGATTTGACTCTTAGTGTTTGTTAAACATCAAGTGATTTTGCGTAATATCCGACTTTTTTAAGTAATTCATTAATACTTTCAGTTTCATCCTCACTTAGGACATCAAAAACTTTTTTCATGACTGCATGGTGTTTTGGAAAGATATCTTCTAAAAAAACTCTACCTTGATTGGTTAATTCAACATAATAAGTTCGCTTATCATGTTGATCTCTGGTTCGCTTTAAGAGTTGACGTTTCTCTAGTTTATCAAGGACATAAGTCATTGATGAGTTAGCAATTAAAACTTTTGAACAAATGCCTTGAACTGGTAAACGGCCTTTATGATAAAGTGCTTCAAGTGCAGCAAATTCAGTCATATTGATTCCGTAGGTCGCGATATCTTTTCTTGCAATACTTTCAACCGCTTGAAAAGTTCTAAATAATATGGTCATTGTTTTTAAGTCAGTTGATTCCATGTCAACCTCCGTGTCTTTTAGTTCAATTCTTTTGAAACACTATTATTGTAACCAATATATCTAATGATATATAAAAATTTGCATTTATCACTTTATACTGTATTTCAATATCTATTATATTTCGATTTCGAATTATATTCTATATAAATGCTTTATAAGTGTAAATATGTTAATATAAAGACAATATATCAAGGAGTATTTTATGAAAAAGTTAGTGACTTTAGGACCTGCTGGTACTTATGCAGAAATTGCTGCAAAAGCATTCATTAAAAATCTAAAAGAGGATATCAAATTATCTTATGAGCCATCCATTGATTTTTGCTTTGAAGGATTTAGAGAATCTGATTACCTCGTGATTCCGCTTGAGAATTCAATCGATGGGTATATCCAACGCAGTCTTGATTTATTACTTTTACATCAAGCATCTATTATTGATGAGGTTAATTTACCCATCACATTTTCACTTGTCTCAAATGAGGTCTCACTTGATCATGTTGACACGATTTATGTTCAATTTAAAGCTAAGAATCAATGTCTTAATTTCCTTCATCAATTTAAAAACTGGAAATATATCATCACCGATAGTAATGCTGAAAGTTTAGCATTACATCTAAAAAATCCAACTAAAACAGCGGCAATCGTTCCTGGTCATCTTGTTAAAAACGACTTTTCACTGGTGATCAACAATCTTCAAGATGAAGCGTCAAATCAAACCAGATTTGTCCTCATTAAACATCAAATTGAAAAACCTAAAAAGCCTACATTTAAAGCAATGATTGTGATGTCTCCGAATGTCGATAAACCAGGTTTATTACATAACTTACTTGGAATGTTTGCATCCCATCAAATTAACTTAACCTCAATTCTATCGAGACCCAAACGTAAAAGTCCTGGAACATATCACTTTTTCCTTGAACTTAAGCTAGATTCAGCTTCATTTGAATCACTCTTATCAGTGATTAATGAGGCCAAGGGACTAGATATCAAATTATTAGGAGTCTATTAAACATGAAATTATCTGAACACATGTTACTTAAACATCATAAAAACTCTAACATTTATCCACTTGTACTACCATATAGAATTTATGTACCCAAAACGCTTGGTGTAAACTTCAAACTCGTGATCTTTTTACATGGTGCAGGTGAAAGAGGTCAAGATGGTTTCAAGCATATCGATGTAAATGCAGAAATCATTGAACGCATTATAACTGATCCGATTCATGGCAAAGACACCATCGTCATTGCCCCACAAGTTCCAGAACTTGAGCGATGGAGTGGTATTTATTATATGAATGACGGTTATTATCGATATAATACGATACCAAAAACCAATCTCACCTATCTATTCATGGACTTACTCGATAAAACCATTATGAATCACTATAAAATAGATCCAAAACGTGTCTATGTAGTTGGACTTTCAATGGGAGGTGCTGGTACTTGGGATTTTGTGACACGTTTTAATGACCGTTTTGCTGCTGCAATCCCGGTTTGTGGTGCAGTTGATGATCGTCAATATGATCGTTTCAAAGATATTCCAATTTGGGCATTTTATTCTAAGGATGACCCAATTGTAAATTATCAACCAACGGATCAAGTCATGAAAAGACTAATCAATGATAATCCTAAATCAAGATACACACTCTATGAACATGAAGGACATGGTTCATGGGTTAAAGCATGGAAAACACCAGACATACTCGATTGGCTATTCGAACAAAAAAGATCATAAAAAAATCTCCATTTATTTGGAGATTTTCTCTTTTTTAATCTTGAAGTTTTTACTATGATTTAGTTTTTTACCTAGGTTATCCATGTGTAACTTCTGGTAAAACTGAATCCACTTTTGTTTGATATTTTCACGTGAATAATAAGTTTTAACCTCTAAGGCATGATTGAGTGCTGTTTGGTAAAATGTTGGGTCAGATTTTAATTTACTGATAAGTTCGACAAACTCATCATTATTGGACCCTCTTAAATAGTGATCAAATAAGATATCTTGATAAAGTTCTAAGTCTCTTAAGAGAATCGGTGTATTTGAACTACAAGCTTCTAAGATTGCCATTGGGAATAATTCATTATAAGAAGGCATAAATAGGACATCAGCCATATTATAGATGTCATTCATTTGTCCACGAGGAACAATTCCTGTAAATAAGACGTTTTTAGGTGGATGTTCCATAACCTTCTTTAATTCCTTATGTCCATCAGTGATACTACCAAACGAGAAACCACCAGCCCATACAAATTGTATATCTGGTAATTTTTGTGCAACCTCAATAAAATCAAGAACCCCTTTTCTGGTTTGGACTTGACCAACCCCTAAAACAACAAAGCTATCGGGTTTTAGTTTAAAGTGTTCTTTGATTTTTTGTTTTTCAGATAATTCTAGTTCATAAAAGGTTTTTTCAGACACAAAATTAGGAATGTATTCAATTTTTTCTTCTTTAATTCCATAACGAACCAAATCTTTAATAAATGATGGATTGACAACCACCAATTTATCACTTCGATGATATTGGTTTAATAGGATTTTAAACATCATTTTCATTAAACTTTTTGGAAGTTTTATAGAGCCACTTAAAGTTTCTGGAAGTAAATGCACATGAGTAACTAATGGTTTCTTCGTATTCTTTGAACGAAGAATGCTGCGAGGATCAATTGTATGGACGTGCATAATATCATACTTCTTACTACGTGTCACAACCTTAAACTCATTGGTACATAAATGGGTGATGAGGTTAATTTGTTCGGAAGTTGCACTACCAACGCCTTGACCTTCAATTTTATCTCCTGTAAAGGACATAAAAATAGTTAATTTATCCATGAATATTCCTTTCGATTATCTTGATACTATTATATCATTCTACCATTAAATCATATGGTGATAAATCTTGATATGGATCTTTTTCTTCGACTGGTTTTATCTCTTTTAGATTCAAACGATCTTTTAGCATGGTATGTCTTTTCTCAGTCATTTGATTGGATGCATATCTTAACAGATTCATATCACCTAAAATGAGTAAATATTCTTTTGCTCTTGTGATTGCAGTATAGATCAATTCCTTTTTAAGCATATGCATATAAGGTTTAATGACCGGTAAGAAAACAATCTTATATTCTGAACCTTGTGATTTATGAATCGAAATCACATAGGCTAAGTTAATATTTTCTAAATCTGCTTGTTCGTATGTCGCAACACCTTCATCAAAGTTAATGAGCATTAATAATGTATCTTTTTCAGTTTTTACAATATCTTTAATAACCCCAATATCTCCGTTCATCACTTTGCGTTCAGGATCGTTGGATAATTGGATCACTTTATCACCTTTGAAAAAGACCTTATCACCATACTTCATACTAAGACCTTGATTAAAGAGTGGATTGAACTGACTTTGAATCTCACGATTCATTTCATCAATTCCTAAGTCACCTTTATACATCGGAATTAAAACTTGAATATCGTTAATTAAATCATAACCTTTAGCAATAGCACCTTTAATTTGTCCCAATATGGTGCGTTTAATTTGTCTTAGATCTCCATGATAGAAAATAACATCTTGATGTGAATTTAGATCATCATACTGGAGATTTTGCTCATTGATGTGTGAGGCTAATTTAATGATATGAGAATCTTTGGCTTGACGGTGTATTTCATTTAGTCTAACGACTTTAATAACATTAGATGCAATCATATCTCCAAGGACATAACCTGGTCCAACAGAAGGTAATTGATCTTCATCTCCAACGATGATGATTTGAGCAATGTCACTCACAGCATCGAATAGTTTTCGAGCTAAAAAGATGTCAATCATTGAAGCCTCATCGACAATAATTAGACGATGTGGCAATGGGGTTCTTTCATCATACTTGAAACTACCATCAAAGTCAAATCCTAAGTGTCTATGAATGGTCTTCGCTTCAAAACCTAATAATTCCTTCATCCGTTTGGAAGCTCGACCCGTTGGTGCCATTAAAGCGATTTTTTCATGGGTTTCAGGGCTTTTTAAGTTTAGTTTATAATAAGAAGCGTAAAGGGATAAAAAACCATCAATTAGTGTTGTTTTACCAGTTCCTGGACCACCTGTGATCACCATAATCTTTTCATGCATTGCACTAAGAATTGCTTCTTCTTGCCGTTTTGTATAGTGGATATTCTTTTGGATAGTGATTTGACTTAATAACACTTGAAGTAATTCATCATCAACATTAATCGATTGATTTTGATTAAGTTCAAGTATCTTTGCTGCAACCTTCATTTCAGCAAAATAGGATGCAGATAAGAAGTACTTATCTTCATCAACCATAATTTTAGCTTCTCTGATGAGTAAATCAATTGTTTCATCAAGTGCAACATCTATTTGGAGAAGACGATTAACAGAATCTGTTATCTCAGATTGATATAAATATAGATCTCCCTTTGAATAAGCCCCATGATTAAGCGTATAAATAACTGCAGCTTTTAAAGTTCTAATATCTTCTTTTTCAATCCCTAGTTTAATCGCAATATCCATTGCACGCAAGAATCCAAATCCATCAACTTCATACATTAATCTAAATGGATCCTCTTCTAATTTTTCAAGCGTGGAGGTACCATAAATTGATAACAACTTCATCGCAACCTTACCACTTAGCCCATATCCATATAATGTGACTAAGATGTGGTCAGTTGCTTGATGATCGATGAGTTCTTTTTTAAGTCGAAGGGATTTGAGAGGATTCATGATTGAATGTAATACTGATTCATCTTTGATAATATCATCGATGGCAGTTGTTCCAAGTTTTGCAACAATCTTTTCAGCTGTTTTGGGTCCAATACCACTAAAAAAGGAACTTGATAAGTATCCAATTAAGCCATCGATTGATAAATCTGAGATTTTCTTATAAGAAGTCACTTTGAATTGCTTTCCATAAGATGGATGAACAACAAATTGACCACTAAATTCATACATCAAATCTTCATTTAGAACGGGAAAATAACCGACTATTGTCAGTTTTTCGCTTGCTTCCGTTTCCATTTTTGCAATCACATACCCATTTTCTTCATTACGATAAATATATGATTTGACATACCCTTTGACTGTGGTTTCTTCCATTAACTATAGAGTCTTCTTTCCCCATTAGAATATGCTTCACTAATAAAGCCTGAACCTAAACAAACATCACCATCATAGATGGCACAGACTTGCCCTGGAGTTACCGCTCTTATTTTTTGAGGATAATGAACCATTAATGTCGTCTCATCAAGCCATTCAATTGTGACATCTTGATCAGGTTGACGATAACGGAACTTAGCTGTAAACTTGCCACTCTTTTTAGGTCCACGCCAACGGACTTCAGTAATCTTTGCTGCATCTGAATAAGCATATGGATGAGAAAAACCTGGTTCAACAAAAAGTGTATTGGTTTTTAAGTCTTTACCAACAACAAACCAAGCATCGGTTGATTCGGATGATCCACCAATACCTAATCCTTTTCGTTGTCCAATGGTGTAATTCATTAAGCCATAATGAGGTTTAATATAGGTTCCATCAAGTCTTCTCATATCCCCAGATTGTGCTGGAAGATAATTACTTAAGAAATCATTAAAGTGTCTTTCACCAATAAAGCAGATTCCAGTAGAATCTTTTTTAGTCGCTGTTGCAAGACCTGCTTCTTTAGCGAGTCTTCTGACTTCAGATTTTGGTAAATGGCCGATTGGAAAGAGCACATTTCTCAATTGATTTGTTTCAAGTTGTGATAGAAAATAGGTTTGGTCTTTATTTTGATCAAATGCTCTCATCAGTTTAGGTTCATCACCAGAATGATCAATTTGAGCATAGTGTCCCATTGCAATAAAATCAGGTTTGAACTGATGTGCATAATCAACAAATGCTTTAAATTTGATTTCATTATTACATAATACATCTGGATTAGGAGTTCTGTTCTTTTGATATTCATCTAAGAAGTATGAGAAAACTCGGTCCCAATACTCATGGATAAAATCAACCCGATGTAGGGGTATACCTAATTTTTCTGCAACCTTTTTAGCGTCTTGATAATCTTTTTCTTGTTCGCAGGTTTCATCATAAAGGGTAGGATTTCCTTTAAAATCGAAATTGGTTGCTGAATCCCAATTACGCATAAAAACGGCTTCGACATCATATCCCTGTTGCAGTAATAAGAGTGCAGCAACGGATGAATCGACTCCGCCTGATAAACCGACGAGTACTTTTTTCTTTTGTTGTTTCATAAGTTTCACTTTCTTTTGATTTCCGAAGGAAGTCTTAATTCACCACGTGGTGATAAAGACACCTTTAAAATTTTTGGTCCTTCTGGCATTGGTTGACGTTTAAACTGTTGTGAAAAGAAGCGATCAAAAAAGCGTTTTGCATAATTATCTGCTTCATTTTTCTTTAGACTAAATGATTGTTCAATTAACCATGCGCATTTTTCTTCCGAAGCGCCATGAACTAAGAAATGATAGAGCATAAAGTCGTTAACTAAGTATTTGCCGACTGAATCCTCAGTTTTTTGTTCACTGGTTAACTCGGGTGAAATAGGACGATTATAAATATTCATTAACGGTTTTGATAAATCTTTATAGCTGTTTTCTGCATGGAATTTCACAAGTGCTTGAATCCAGGTTTTAGTCAGTCCCGCATTGACATCATACATACTCATATGGTCGCCATTAAAGGTCATCCATCCAAGTGCTATCTCACTCATATCACCTGTACCTAGAACAAACCCACCATGTTGATTGGCAAGATTCATTAAAGTTAAGGTTCGAATTCTTGCTTGAGCATTTTCATAGG
Organism: Bacillota bacterium; assembly: GCA_023431045.1. Lineage (GTDB taxonomy): Bacteria > Bacillota_I > Bacilli_A > Acholeplasmatales > Acholeplasmataceae > Acholeplasma. The sequence goes on from JAEYXZ010000064.1 coordinate 9,911, forward strand.
TAATATCTTGATTATTTTCGTGTGATAGTGATTTTAAGTGTGAATCTAACATCTTATTAATTGGAATCGTTAATGATGTGACTCCTAAACCATTCATTAAATTCAGTGCATCACTTTTAGTTGCTTTTGAGGTGACTTTAGCAGGCATTGTTACTGCAATAATATCTTTTGGATCACGGTTAAGTCTTATCATTGCTTGATGCGCAACAAGTAATGCGAGTGCACTATCTAGTCCACCTGAGATTCCAACAACAATTTTAGATTGTGATAGATGATTAAGCTTTTGCATTAATCCTTTAACTTGTAACTCATTGGCAAGTTTAAAACTACTTTCCTCATCTTCTTTTTTAGGTAGAAATGGAAGTTGATTCAGTGGTCGTTCAAATTGAAATTTATCATTATATTTAAATTCAACATCAATCTTTGGAATCGATGAATGTTGGAATAACTGTTCATCTCTAAAGGTTGAATCAATTCGTCTTTGATAACGAATCGCTTCAATATCAAGATCAACGGTTAAAGTTTCAGCATCATCTAAAAAGTCGCTTTCAGCAACAAGATCACCTAAAGATGCCACAAGTTTATGACTTGAGAAGATCACATCGGTAGTTGATTCAGTTGGTCCATTGGAGGTATAAAGGTATGCACCGTTGTGTTTTCTTGAACTGTCAATAACCGTCATTTTTCTCATCGCTGGTTTACCTAGGTATTCAGTTGATGCAGATAAGTTAGCGATAATATGAGCACCAGCAAGTGATAATTCATCACCAGGTGTTTGAATTGCCCACATATCTTGACAGACTTCAACGCCAAATGAAATATCATTTGCTTGATCTTGGAAAATCATTCGACCAAATGGCACTTCATCGTTAAATAGACGAACTTTATTAAGATGCATTTGGTGTCCACTTTGGAACCAACGCTTTTCATAAAATTCTTTAGAATTCGGTAAAAAATACTTTGGAATGACACCCAAAACTTTATTTTTTTGAATCACAACAGCAGTGTTATACAAAACATCCGATATTTTCAGTGGCATACCAAGAATATAGACACCTTGATAAGATGTTTTTTTCATGATTTGTTCTAAAGCGTCTAAACTTGATTTTAAGTAATCAGCTTGATAAAACAAATCACCAGAGGTATAACCCGTGATGGATAACTCTGGGAAAACAACCAAACCGGCTTTACTTTGGTTTAAGAGTGTGACGATTGAATTGACATTGAGTAATGGATTGCCAACACTAACCTTTGGTGTTGCAAGCATTACTTTTAAGTATCCGTGTTTTGTCATTTTTTCACCTAATATAAATTGTTTTCAATAATGTAATCGTAAATCTCTGGTGTTAAATCATGTTTGTACTTGTGGATCTCTTGACGGATTTTACTAGAGGCAATCAAACTATCATACTTGAATGTGTAATAAGGTGTTTGATATTGATCGAAAATTGTGAAATCTGCGGCATAGTTTTTTCTTAAAATAACAACAAATCCATATTTTTTTAGTAGTTCCTTATGATTTTTCCAAGTTCCAAGTGTTGATAAATGATCGGTCCCAACAACGAAGTATAAATCCTCATTTGTTTTTGATAGCTCATTTAAGGAATGATAAGTTCCCAAAAATGGTCCTTCTTCCTCAATCCTTGATATCTCTACTTTAAATGGTAAATCTTTGATCATTAAGTTAATCATTTGATATCGATGTTCAAATGAGACTAAATTTCTTTTATGATCGTATGTGACTCCAACTGGAAGGATGATCATTTTCGAAGGCTTAAAAGTGTGATATAACTCACGAACGATTTCCTGATGCGCTTTAGTTGGAGGATTAAAAGCACCACCATAGACTAAAATCATAATTTCACCCTAATTCATTATAACATGCTCTATATTCATTTACTTTTTTTAAAGTAAAGGTTCAGATAATAACGTGCATTTTATTATAAATAATGGTATAATTTTTATAAATAAGTAAAGGAGACATATTTTGCCAAAAGACCGCACACCTTATAAAGCTAAACACGAGTATGATGTTATAAAGTCAAAACCTGTCAAACTCAAAAAGGATTATAAGTTTTTCAATCAAAATCTGTTTTTTAAACTTGCATCATTTTTAATGGTCTTTTTAATGTGGCTTATCCTTGAAATGTTTTACGCACGAATATTTATGAGATTTAGAGTAAGAAACAAACATAATTTGAAGAAAATTAAAAAAGACGGATATGTTTTAGTTGCCAATCATATGCATGTCCTTGATGCCATATTGGTTGGTACAACAATGTTTCCAAGAAAAACCTATGTCACCATGCTTCAAAGTAATTTAGGATTACCTGTTGTCGGCCCTATTTTAAGAGTCGCAGGTGGTGTCCCTATTCCCGATAATAAAGACGGAATGGCTAAAATGATGATTGAATTACGAACAGAACTTGATAAGAATAAAGTCATTCTAGTGATGCCTGAGGCAGCTATTAAGCCTTATCATGCTGGGATCAGAAGATTTATGAATGGGGCTTTTAGATTTGCAATCGATGCTAAATCTAATATTCTTCCAATGGTTTTCATATATAAAAACCCACGAGGCTTAATGAAGTTTATTAGAAAGAAACCATATATTGAACTACATATTTTAGATCCATATATTATTGAAACACTTGAAAATAAACATGAAACACTCGTTAAAGCACGTGATGAAGTCCATGAAATCATGCGCGAATACTTTAATAAACACTCTGATATAAAGGAGGCTCTCCAAAATGAAGAAACCATCGAAGTCACCGACACTGATAGCACCAAATCAACGACTAACTAAAGCTAGAAAAGCATTACTCAATGTGTTACGAGATCGTCATCTAACTTTTAAAGAACTACAAATGGAACTTGCTAAAGAAGGTTATTATAATGTATCAACACTATATAATAATCTGGAGTTTTTCCTCCACAACAAAATGATCATCGAGCTCAATGTTGATGGTATAAAGTATTATGATTTGGGAAATGATAATCCCTATCATCGAGCGGATTCTCACTTGCATTTAGTCATTAAAAATAAAGAAACAAATGAACAAAGTATCCATGAAGTTGATTATCCTGAAATCTATGATTTTATTAAGTCTCATCCAGTCTTTAAGAACTATGAAATTGAATCGATAAGAATCTTAGTTTCAGCCTATAAAAAGAAGCAAAAATGAGCAAATTAATGCTCATTTTATTTTTGTTTTTCAGCAACTCTTAGTTTGGCAGAATGACTTCTTTTATTACTTTCAATTTCAGCTTGATTGGGTAATGATGCTTGTCTTGTTACAAGTTTTAATGGCGGATTCGGAAAGTTTCTTATATCGATATTTTTAGGTGCATCAATGGTTGAATGCTTTTTCATAAAATGCTTAACAATGCGATCTTCAAGTGAGTGGAATGTGATAACAACCAATCTTCCACCAACCTTGAGTAATGAGAGTGACTGCTCCAACGCATCCTCTAAAACATCGAGTTCATGATTGACTTCTATTCTTAATGCCTGAAAGACTCTCTTCGCAGAGTGACCCTTGGTATCACGATTGATAAAGTCAGTAATCTTCACTAAATCAAAGGTCGTCTCAAGCGGTCTTCTTTTAACGATTTCAAGGGCGATTCTCCATGCATTTTTCTCTTCACCATAGGTTCGAAAAATATCAGCAAGACGCTCTGGTTCATACGTGTTTACGACTTCTTTTGCAGTGAGTGATTGAGACTGATCCATCCGCATATCCAGCTCATGATTCTTAAGGTATGAGAACCCTCTTCTTTCATCATCAATTTGAAATGAAGATAATCCTAAATCAAATAATATACCATCAATTTTTGTCACATTGATTTGATTTAAATTCTTTTTAATATCTTTAAAATTCGAATGGAAAAAGTGGACATTCGTGTATTGAATTAATCGTTCTTTAGCACGTTCTAAAGCATATGTATCTTGATCAAATGCATATAACTTTCCAGTTGTTAGTCGTTTTAAAATTTCTTCACTATGACCACCACCACCTAAGGTTGCATCAACATAGATGCCATCTGGTTTGATATTTAATGCTTCAATCGATTCATTTTTTAATACGGTTATATGTTCCATAAGCACCTCTCCTCTATTATACCAAAGAAAAAAGCACTTCTAGTGCTCTTCTTTTAAGGTTACTTAGTTTCTTTAGCTTGCTTCTTTTCTAAAACTAATTGACCTTTATAGTAACCGCTATTTGGGGTTACTCTATGTGGTAAAGTGAATTCGCCAGTTTGTGGATCTACAACTAATGTTGGAGTCTTTAACTTGTAATGCGAACGACGACGTCCTTTTGACCCTTTACTATGTCTTCTGAATATTGCACCCATGTATTCTTCACCTCCTATGTTTTATACTTGTCTTTCAATTCCTTGAAGGCTGGATGCCCTTCATCTGTAGCTTCTTCAAATTGACTGTGATCAGCATCTTCACTATAAACATAGAGTGGTTTGTCACTCATGATATAAGCAAAGATTATTTGATCAAGATCAATCTCAGGCTCGATTTGATAATCCATAATGTTGACATCATCTGAGAAGATAATTTCAACTTCTGTCTCAAATGGATAGACAACAGGTTTTAATGTGATGGCACATTTTTGCGTGATTTGCGCAGTAATGATGACATCTAAAATGACTGTTTGATCCATCTTTCTTATTTTACCTTTAACAGCAACATCATTAATTGCTTCAAGGTCAGATGCATCTTGATCTACGTATAAATCAAGATTAAGTTTTGCATCAATTGAGGTCAATGCTTCTAATTCTTTTACAATTAATTTCATAAAATTCACCTCAACGAATATATTATATAGAAATCACCTAATAAAGTCAATCAAAACTACATAATTACACATTCAAAAAAGCATCTTCAAAAAGTGATAAGATTTCTTCATTTGATGCACCTAAAATGTAGTTTGAGACCGGATATTTTTTAAGTAATTCACTGATATCTCGATATGTGTATGGTTGATCGATAAAATGCTTTTTAAACTCATCTAGTTTTTCGTTCAAATCAAAGAAATCTCCACTCAATTCAAACTGTTTAATAAAGCCATCCTTAACATCCATTTGTATTTCAATTCCGCCCCATGAGAAACGCTTCTTTAAAACTTGTGAGAATGGTGGTTGAACTTGATAGATATAAGCATGACTTTCATAAAGTTTTGCATCTTCTTTTAAACGTTTGACTTCATCATCACTTAACTCATAGACTTCGTCACAAAGTTCTTTTTCCAAGTAGTGGTATAGTTCATCTTGAGTCATACCATTTAAGTATGGTTTTAAGTTATTAACTCTAGATCTTACTGATGAGATTCCTTTAGATATTAATTTCTCATCAGGTGGAGTTAAAGCTCTAACCATGGTTTCAACATCTAGATCATACATCATGGTTCCATGCATTAACATCCCGTTCTTATTTTGAAGGAAAGCATTTCCTGAAATCTTCTTACCTTCTAAAAGTAAATCATTACGACCTGAAAATTCCAAATTAACACCGAGTTTTTTAAATGCGTCCAGTAATTTACCTAAGTATGTCTTAAATGAAAAACCTTCAGATGTTCGTTTCGTGATGATTGAAAACATGGTGTTATTCTCATCAGCATAAACCGAACCACCTCCGGTAGGTCTTCTAAAAATTGGGATCTTATGGGTTTTTACGTAGTCCTTATTAACTTCATTTTCAATGACTTGATTTTTTCCAGAAACAATACCTTTAATTCGCCAAGTAAAATAATAAGTTTCACCAGGCTTTAACACTTCATTTAAGATATATTGTTCAAGAGCAAAATAAAAATATGGTTTTAGATTTCCTTCATTATGATGCTTAACTAATATCATAGAGACACATCCTTCATTTAGTCTTTGATTTATTATACAAAAAAAGGAGTAAAAATACTCCTTAATTGAAAAACTCCTTGAATTTATCCCAAAATGTTTTTTTACGAGGGATATCTAGTCGCTTTAATTCTTCGAATAGTTTCTTTTCTTCTGCAGTTAGATTCTTTGGCGTTTCAACGTGAATAACAACATGCTGATCACCTTTTTTACCGCTTCTAACATCCGCAATACCTTTTTCTCTCATGCGTAATCTGGTTTCAGATTGCACACCTGCAGGAATCGATAAATCGACCTTACCGTAAATCGTTGGTATTTCGACTTTATCACCGAGTGCTGCTTGAGTAAAGGTAATTGGTAGGTCAAGAATAACATCTTTACCATCACGTTTAAAGATTTTATGAGGTCTTACTTTGAAATTGATGTATAAGTCACCGTGCTCAGCACCTCTTTTACCTCCATGACCATATCCTGGAACACGTAATGTCATATCATTATCAACGCCAGCAGGAATCTTGACATCAACTTTTTTATGAGCGCGAATGCGACCTGAACCTGAACATAAATGACAAGCGTTCTTAATTGACTGACCACGTCCAGCACATACTGGACATACTTGTTGACTTCTCATTGTACCAAACATTGTTCTTTGTTCAACATTTATGTATCCAGTACCATGACAACGTCCACACGTATCAATATCGCTTGGATTTTCAGCACCTGTACCATGACAATGTGAACAGTCCTCATTGATATCAACTTCAACCGGTTTAGCGGCACCTAAAGCAGCTTCCATAAAGTCAATCGTCATTCGCATCTCAATATCTTCACCGCGTGTGCTTTCGTTTCCTCGACGGCGTTGAGAGCCACCAAAAAAACTCGAGAAAATATCTGAGAAATCAGAAAAACCACTTCCACCAAATCCAGAAAAACCTTCGAAAGGATTTCCACCATTAGCACCAGCATGACCATATTGGTCATAATTAGCTTTTTTCTGTGGATCATTTAATACGTCATAAGCTTCTTGTACTTCTTTAAACTTACTTTCTGCATCCTTTTCTTTAGATACATCGGGATGGTATTTTTTAGCTAATGTTCGATATGCTTTTTTAATTTCGTCTTGTGAAGCACTTTTTGTTAAACCAAGCACTTCATAATAGTCTCTTTTGTCTGCCATAGGTCTTCCTTATGAGATAAGGGGAAAAATCCCCTTATAGATTAGTTTTTGTCGGTAAATTCTGCATCTACTGGACCATCTTTTTTGGTCTCATCAGTATCCGCTGCACCTTTTTCTTTACTTGCTTTTTCATATGCTTTAATAGCAATTGATTGAGATGCTTTTTCAAGTGCTTCTTTCTTTTCTTTAATAACTTCTAGATCATCACCCTTAAGAGCCTCTTCTAGATCAGAAACCGCTTTATTAACAGATTCTTTTTCTTCTTCAGTTGCTTCATCTTTAAGATCATCTAAAGCTTTTTTAGCTTGGAAGATGAAATTATCTGCTTCATTTCTAACTTCAGCATTTTCTTTCTTCTTCTTATCTGCTTCAGCGTTTTCTTCAGCTTGACGAACCATCTTATCGATTTCTTCTTTAGATAATCCTGAGTTACCAGTGATGGTAATCTTTTGTTCTTTATTTGTACCTAAATCTTTTGCTTTAACAGATACAATACCATTAGCATCAATATCAAATGTGACTTCAATTTGTGGAACACCACGTGGAGCTGGTGGAATATTGTTCAATTGGAAACGACCTAAGGTTTTATTGTCAGCTGCCATTGGTCTTTCACCTTGAAGCACATGGATATCAACTGCTGGTTGATTATCAGCTGCAGTTGAGAAGACTTGAGATTTTGATGTAGGGATAGTTGTATTTCTTTCAATTAGTTTAGTGAAAACACCACCGAGTGTTTCGATACCAAGTGATAATGGTGTAACGTCAAGTAATAGAATGTCCTTCACATCTCCTACTAGTACACCACCTTGAATCGCTGCACCAACTGCAACTACTTCGTCAGGGTTTACGCCTTTTGATGGTTCTTTTCCAAGTTCAGCTCTTATTAAATCAACAACTGCTGGTATTCTTGTTGAACCACCTACAAGTAGGATTTTATCGATATCATTCGCAGTCATATTAGCGTCTTTAAGCGCTTGACGAACTGGAGTAATTGTTCTTTCAACTAAATGTCTTGTTAAATCATTAAATTTCGCTCTTGTTAATGTTTTTTCTAAATGCAATGG
>JAEYXZ010000090.1 GCA_023431045.1 Bacillota bacterium
AAACATTTGCAACAATTGTCCCATCCGTACTCGTTGGTTTATGGGTCGATACATTTTATGACCCAGCTTGGGTTGGTGATTATGAAGCCGGCTTTATGAGTTTCTATTATGAATTTCTTGCAAGAATTTATGTTGATATATATGATTACTCAAGTTTTAACTATGATATGCAAGATTATTTAGACGATCAATTTGACGATTTTCCGCCGATTGATGCAGATGCGCCAACTTATGATATTGATCTATGGGTCATTTTCGTGATTATTGGTGTGTTGATTTTACTTGGTCTTGGATCAAGAACATTATTCCCAATCATCCTAATGTTTTTGGGAGGACGATCCAATCGAGGTGGTGGCGGTGGAACCGGTGGTTATCGAATTTAATAGAGAAAAAGAGTCCGATGGACTCTTTTTTTATGCGAATTGATAAGAATACTTTGTTGGAATTACCATATATTGTTTCTGTTGTGTATCATTAAAAATAATTGGTAGAGTTGTATAGAATACTGTATAATTTGCTGCTTTTAAGTTTTCTACTACTTCAACGAATAAATCAAGAACTAAAACTTCTGTTATATCAATATTTGTACCAGTTTTGAATGGAGAATTCTTACCATAAAATATAAAATCATTCGTTGCAATTGTATAGTATTGATTATTATTAATAGAACTATATGAGAATCCATCACGATAGGATACAGAATAACCAGATAAAGCACTCTTTAATACAGATCCCTTAATCGTTGTAACAATAACTTGATTATCAAATGGCGATATTTGGAAAAGTTTAGAATAAGTTAATTCTTCATTATACTTGATATCGGTTCTGGTTCCACCAGAATTATGAATTCCCACATCAACATTAAATCTTTTCTGCATTAATGATGCAATATATATTGCTAGAGTTCCTTTTGATATATTTTGTCCAGCTGTCATATATGAGTCATATAAAAGTGAATATACACCTTCAACATAGGTATCAATACTAGCTTGAATGGTTGGATGTGGTGATGTAAGTCTTGATTCATTTTGGGTGGTTAAGTTCATTGCTACCGAATCAACTTTTTTAGAAACAGTGTGATATATTAATGACACTTGACCAACATGTGAACCATTCGCACCAGATTGAATGGTATGAATGAGTCGGTTGTTGTATGTTGCACTTTCAACATATGGTTGATGGGTGTGTCCATTAAATATCGCATCAACTTTTCTATTTCCAGTTAATCGTGAGATAGAATCATTAAAATTACTTTCATCCCGATGATTTACTGCTAAGACGATATCTGCACCTTCCAAGCGCGCTTGTTCTGCATAGTATCCGGTTAACTCGATTGGATTATAGAAATAATATGGTTCAACTCTTGGATATGAAATTGAAGATTCAAGACCATATCCAACTGTACCAATGATTGCAATTTTTAAACCGGAGCGTTCAATAATGGTATACGGCTCGACATCATCAATCATTTGGTCAGTTTCCTGACTGTACACGTTAGCTGCAAGTAGTGGGAAATTAGCTTGTAAATCATTTTCTCCATTAAAATACTGTAAAACTTTATCTAGACCCCAGTCAAATTCATGATTACCCATCACAAAGGCATCAAGTTCCATTTGATTCAATAAATCTATGACAGATGCACCAGTGTAGTAGTTTGAAATGACTTGTCCTTGTAACATATCACCGCCGGTGATAAAGATTGTGTTTTCAGGATTGTTTTCTTTTTCATCCATGATGAGATTAGCAATATTAGCAAGACCAATTGAACCAACATCGGGAAGAACTGCCCCATGTAAATCATTTAAGTAAAAAATATTTAACTCTATTTCTTCTTCATCAATAATTGTTTCATCAATCCATTTAGCATAAAGTGTGAGATTTGATTCGATGACATCATCATCTAGATTAAATAAAGTTGTGAAATTTTCATCACTATACCACCCATCAAAGATGAAATATTGTCGTTGTGATTCAATTTGTTGATTGATTGTTGACCCTTGCAAAACTTGAATTGAGTCAACCGATGTTCCACCATTAGTGACAAAGTTAACTGTATAATAGACTTCTTCTAATATCCACTTTGCATATAATGTAATCGGAGCTTCGATGACATCTTCACCAAATGTAAATAGAGTTATGAAATTTTCATCACTATACCAACCACCAAATGTATATCCCGCTTTTGTTGTCTGTGGTGCTTGATTAATTGCTGTTCCTTCAAGAATTTCCATTGAACTGACACTACTACCACCACTTGAATTAAAACTAACAGTATAGTAGACATCATCACCTGGAATCACCGGACGAGCAATGATTTGGATCAAATGATACTTTTCATATGCTTTTCCTTGATACTCAATTTGGTAGTAAATGATTGAACTACCAATATAGGTCGAGCTGAAATCTCTTAAGTCTACTGTTACTAAATAATTAAGATTTTCTCCATCAAGGGATTCGATGATGACACCTTCCATAAAATCAATGTCTTCATCATTTTGATATACCGTGAAGTTAGGTAAGGTTTTAAAAACAACACCTGATGGTTGATTGGTTTCTGGCTGACATGCAGCAAGCAGTATAACCAGTAGTG
>JAEYXZ010000045.1 GCA_023431045.1 Bacillota bacterium
AGGATATGCTGCACCTTTACAATCAAGCTCTTTTGCCCGATTACGTGCTTGATTAAGCGTTTGATATCTAAACATCAATAAGTGATATGCTGCATTTTTATTAGAGAATAAGTAGTATGGCAAACAGTATGTCTCAGAATCCCAGAAAGCATGACCTGAATAAGCTTCACCGGTTAATCCTTTTGCACCAATATTGTTGTTTCCATCGAGGCCTTGATAAGTTTGAACTAATTGAAAAAGACAAAAACGAATGCCTTGTTGATTTAACTCATCACCATCAATTTGTATATCATTATGTTGCCAAAAAGATTGATAAAACTGTTGGTTATTGTTAAGAGAGTTTTCAAATGACGATTTATTGACTAATTCTTGGGCTTTATTAAATAGTTCATCTGTTGTCTGACTATTATCTTTATCAATGACATTAATGATTGTTTTTTCGATGCTTATTTCTTTAGATAGTTCAAATGAAATACGTTCAATGTTTAGCTTATTTTTATAGTCAAATGTTGAATTACATACAGTGTTAGTTTTCAACTTGTAAAGTGTCATTAGTTTTTGATTGGTCGTTGTTTGACCATAAATGAACCGATTGTTTTGATCAATTACCTCCCAAAATCCTTGCTGACCCCAATGTTTAACCCCCATATCCAATCCAAGCTCAATATCTACATGTCCGTGGTAGTTAATTGGCTTGAGGCGAATGACTTGATGTGAAACCTGATAGTTTTTCATATCAAGAAGTCTCTCAAACTCAATTTCAAGAAGATTTTCAATTTGATAACTTCTGCGATACAGACCTGATTTCAAATCAAGTTCTCGCTTAAAGTTTGAGATTTTTTGAGGATTAAATTCATATAACTTACCATTAACATATATTCTTGTATACAGAAAATTGGTTGCATTAACGATATAGTGGAATTTATCAGAGATTCCCTTATAATGGCTTTTTTTGATATCTTTTGGAACTTCGTAGATTCCATTAAAATAAGTCCCAATTAAAGATTTTCCATCATATCCTTCTTCAAAAAATCCTCTTATACCCATATACTCATTAGCAAGACTAAATAAGGACTCAGAAACCATACTGCGTTCTTCATGAAACGAGGTTTCAATAATTTTCCAAGGATGATAATCAATGTATCTTTGTGCTATTTTTGCCATATTTAAATCTCCTTCTTTTTAATGAAAGATAACTCGATTAAGATATCTTTGAGCAGCGTAAATTCCTTCGTTTGGTCCAAGCTTGATAAAATGAATAATCCATCCTGTTCATTTAACAAATAAACATTTCTTTGACCTAGAATAACAGAATTGACTTCTTTTACTTGTAAATCGATAGGAAACTGCAAATCATTTTGTGTATAAAGTTGATAACCATAATTGGTTAGTTCTCGTAAAACACTTAATTTAGTTTCATCAATTGTTTTAATATTAAGTATGATCTCTTTATTTAAACTCTTTCTCATGCGATACTTTTTCTCATCGAAGAGATATGCCTGACCTTGAAAATCAAGATAAATACTACCTTGATAAACTCGATCATTATCAACAACAACTAGAATCTCTATACCTTCAATCTCAATATGAAGAAGTTGATTTGATCCAAACTGTTCAACAACGATAACATTTCCCTTCAATAAACCTGGTTTAGGACTTTGATAGACTTTGATATCTTGTGGTCGAATTGCTAGATAAACTTCTTCTCGGTCATGATTTTTGATTAAATCTTGAAGTTCACTGTTTAAATTAATCGCTTTTCCATGATGAGTGAACGTTTGATGCTCAATTATTCCTTTAATAACATTCGTTTCAGGAGAGCCAATAAAGGTTGCAACATCTAAATGATTGGGGTCATTAAACATTTGATATGGTGTACCCGTTTGGATAATCTCACCATCAATCATTAATACAATTCTTGAGGATAATCCCATTGCTTCGATTTGGTCATGCGTGACATAGATTGCTGTCACACCAAATTCATTTTTAAACTTAGTGAGTTCTCTTCGCATTGCACTTCGTAATACCGCATCTAAATTCGATAATGGTTCATCAAATAATATGAGTTTTTGATTATCAACCAAAGCACGAGCTAGCGCAACTCTTTGTCGTTGTCCACCACTTAATTGATGTGGATAACTTCCAAGTTTATCCATCAAATTAAGTTTCTTAGCAATGGTTTCAATCATTAAATGTTTTTCGAGTTTCGAAAGTTTTAAATTGAGTAATCCAAATTCAATGTTCTCAAAAACAGTTAAACTTGGTAATAATGCATAATTCTGAAAAACAAAGTTAAGTAAGCGACTAGAAGGATCTTTGTCGTTTTGTTTTATATGGTTGATTAGTAAGTCACCTTTTGTTATCTCTTCAAGTCCAGCAATCATACGAAGGGTAGTTGTTTTACCACATCCAGAAGGTCCGACAAAAACTAAAAACTCATCATCGAATATTTCTAAAGAAAGATCTTTAATGACCATTTTTTGTTTTAGATATGATTTATACACATGTCGAAGTGAGATATGGCTCATATGATTCCTTTCTGTTACTTGATGCCTGTGGTTGCAACATTACTTGTAATTTGTTTCTGGAAGATAAAGAAGATAATGACTGGAGGAATCATCGTAAATAATAACAGTGCAAGGAATTGATCAAGCGTGATTCCATAGACATACATTTCTGCATTAACTTTAAAGAGTTTAATCATGACTGTCCAAAACTCTTGGTTATTAATAACAACATACGGTAATAAGAAATCATTCCAAGCGCCGGTCATACTAAAGATTCCAACGACCATCATTACTGGTACTGATAATGGGATAACAACTTTGAAGAATGTTTGAAGATGGCTTGCACCTTCAAGTTCTGCAACTTCGAATAAATCTTTTGGTAATTGATCAAAATGACTCTTAAATAAGAGGAAATTAAACGGACTTGCTCCTGCGATTAACCAAAATGGTATGAGTGAAACAAATGTTGCTTGAACTTGTCTTAACGACATTCCCGTAATCATTGAAATAAATTCATAAACACCTGTGATGTTTTTATATAAAGGAACTAAAGCAACCGTTGGAGGAATGAGCATCGAACCTAAAATCAAATAATAGATAATATGACTTCCTTTCGGTTTTAAAACCGATACAACATAAGCTAAAAGCCCATTAAAAAGAATCGCACAAACCGCAGCACCAAGCGCAATAATCAATGAATTTCTAACATTATTCATGATTTGTGTGGATTCAATGACATTGGTATATTTAGCAAAGTTCATTGACGTAGGGAAGAACACATATTGATCCGGTAAAACCAGTAACTCGTTTGCATTTTTAAATGAGGTTAAGAATAACCAAACAAACGGAACCAATATCACTAATAACCCAATCATTAACAACAGATATGTCAAATAATAACCAATTCGACGACCTGGTTTTTTATAATCCGAGTAGGTTAAAATACCATCACTCTTAGATTTAAATAAGTGTAAACTGATTTGTTGAGTTTTCGAAAAAAACCATGCTAAACCTTCTTTAATCCAGCTGAATAGTCGTATCACACCAATCCATTTTAAGCATTTTTGAATGGCTAATATAACAACTATAAATGCTTTCTTAATGGCTCTAATGACACGATATATTACCATATTTTGACGTCTAGCTTCGGCGATTAAAAGTTCATCATATGTTAAATACTTCTTAGTTTTTACTTGACTTGTTGTTGTCTTACGGTCAAAGTATAAATACACGTAAGTGAAACCTAACAAAATCACCATCGTCATGACACCAAGTGCTGCAGCTTGTCCGGTGTTTTGAGTCGTATAAATCAGTTTGTAAATAAGTAAACCTAGTGTATTGGCTGAATCATTTGTACTACCCATAAAGATCATAGGTTCATAAAAGATTTGGAAGATGGAAATAATTTGAATAATCAATAACAGCTTAACATTTGAGAATAGTGCCGGTAATGTTATGTATCTTAATCGCTTCCAGAGTGAGAATCCTTTAATTCGAGCTGCTTCATATAATGAATTATCAATTGATTGGATGGTAGCCAAGTAAATTAACATCGTTGATCCTGCTGATTTCCAGGTCAGTGTCATAATGATGAGTGGAATTGATAAATCAGGATCTGATATCCATCCAGAGGTTGGTAATCCTAATTTATATAAAATAACATTAAAGAACCCATAATCATTGGCATCCATCATAATCTTCCACATTAAGATGACCGCTATTGCTGGAACGATATTAGGAACATAAAAACCAATTTTAAATAGACTTTTTGTCTTAATGATTTCACTTATGACAAGTGCTAAGATGATTGGAATAACAAACCCGATTAAAAGTGAATAAATCACATAGAGTAGCGTATTTTGCAAAGCACCACTAAAACGTGGATCCATAAATACTGCGATATAATTATCAAAACCATTAAAAGAGACCATATCAAAAT
>JAEYXZ010000028.1 GCA_023431045.1 Bacillota bacterium
AATTGTTACAAGTCCATCCACATATGGATTACCTGAATAATTAACATAAATAACAACACCATTAGAATAGGTGTTCTTAACTACCCCCGGACTTAAAACTAGACGCTCAACTACATAAGCATTATAAACATTTGATAAAGCAGTATTGACATACTCATATTGTCTTTTGATTTCATTTTCCCAATCACTATAACGAGACGTAAAGATATAACTTGACCCTGTATTTAATAATAAGTGTGAAGATTCATGTGTAACCATGAAACTTGGCATGATTTGATAATCTACCATTCTCAAGAGTTCATTGGATGTGTTACTAAAGAAGTTACCACTTCGACCATAAGTTTTCTTATGTCCTGCAAGTACAAGTGGAATGAATGGAACTGTATCCGTAAACTTTAATTGTTGAGAAGAGTATAACGCTAAGTCATGAAGGACATCAGCACCAAATAGATAATCCATCGGTTGACTAACCATCGTTAGTTCACCTAGGTTTAAGAACTTTTGAATCTCAGCAATTTGTTCACTTCTTGAAACAACATGATTAGAATAATCCGAAGATAGAAAACTTAAACTTGGATAAGAGACATTTTTAATACCTTGTGTTACGAGTTCACTAAAATCAGCACTGAATAAATTATATGCTTGATCAGGTTTTAATAAATAAGTTTCTCCACCCAATGATATCAATTCAGAACCCAAACTCTGAACAACTTGATTAGCTTGATATCCACCTTGACCTTGAAATGCAACAAGCGGATCCACTGCATAATGAATATTGGCAAAATCTAAATCATCTAATATTCTTGGATTACCATAGAGTGATTCAACCCGATTAAAGTTTGGTGCAGTACCAGTCATTCCACCTTGTTGGAACCCTTTGACTGAGACATCCATGTAAGGAATGATATCATGAAGATCATTTAGAATTGTTTTTAGTTGACTAGCTGTTGTCATCGTAAAGACTTCTTGTCCATACCACGCCCGTCTATTTTCTGTTGCTAAAACATCTAAATGAAGTGGAATATCACTTTGACTTTGAAGGGGTGCTAAATTAACACCTTGATCGATTAAGTATTCACGATAACGATTTGCCATACCAACATAATTTGCATTGGTATCTGAAAGGAATAAATATTTCAGGTGAATATCGAACTCGTTACGTTCTTCTTGTACTCTAAGGACGATATTGGTTCCACTTGCATTTAATTTTTGTGCATATGATGTGCGATACTCAAAAGATACTTGGGCACGATTAAAATTACTTTGCGTCGCATTGGATGCTGGTAAGAAGGAAAGCATGCCGTTACCTGCACCACTTTCAACAACACCTAGAAAAGCGTGTGAATTAACACCATGAACCATTCCAAATACTTTAGCAGTGAGTGGTTGCTCATTGCTCCATTCGTCTAGAGTAATATCTGGTCCATAGAACTTTTTCGAATAAGGAATGATATTATCCCCACCAAAACGAATTAGTGCACCAACACCATCTGGAATCATCACATACCCAGGTGTGTATGTATCTTTAGCAAATCCAAACAAATGATACACACTAATTGTTGAGATTAAGAAGTTATTATTATCTAATACCGATTCAGATGGAACTTCAATATTAAGTCCATCTTCATCCAAATAAACTCTTAATGTAAGTTTAATCTTTGAAATTGGCATTGTTAAGTCAGCTTCAAACCCATTCTTATCCGTGTATTCAGTATAGTTTCTGATGAGACCGCTAATTGTATTTTCAAAGAAGAATTCTGTGAATCTTTGAGTCACATTATTCGAGTTTAAATTGTAATAACTTATTTGAACTGGACTTTGATTTTCCCGCACTAAAGCAGGAGTTGTCCCGATATCTTCTGCATTATATAAAGGATGTAATGGATCTAGATAGTCATAAGTCATATCTGATGCCCACACATACCCTGTCTCTTTATTAACGACACGAATCGTTAATGTTTCAGGGTTTACATAAAGTGCTAGTGTGTCATGATTTACAGCATCTAAAAGTTGATGATTATCCAGACTTGTATATGGATTATCAATTACTGGCGTTGTATCATCCATTTGTGTATAACGATTTGATTGTAGTGTCGAGGTAATTGGTGCTATCGATGTGACAGCAACTTGATCATGATGGACATCAGGATTAAGTGCATACAAGAAAGCGATTGAACTTAATAGCGTCAATAAAATCGTTAGAGTAATGATCGTTGTTCTTTTAACTGACACGGCCAAGTACCTCCTTTATGAGTGATGATATGTAGTCCCACATTTGGATAACTAATAAATAGATTAATAAGAGAATTGCAACAATAACCACCATTGTAAAGATAGTCAATAGTATATTCTTAATTAATTCACCTACACTAAAGTTATGGATTTCTAAAACCATGAGTAAGACGAGTAAAATAACCCATCCATCACGGATAAAGATCATCGCTTGATAAATAAATGCTTCATTAAGTGTAAAGATATGAGAACATAAAATGATTGGAACGGTAAAGATAAGATAAGGGATTAATGCATAGGCAGTTCCAGTAAAGACATCCTTAAACCAACCTTCACCAGATGATAAAGTCGCAATTAAATAATTGGAGAAAACAAATAAGAAAATGAAAGCCGCCATTCCAAAGAAACTACTGACGATATTATAACTTTGAAGATCTGTTTCATTGAAAAGGAATCCAGTTGTAAATATTGCAACAACATTTAAGATTAAGAATAAAGCATAGATAATAAGTGCAGTCGTTTGACTAGAGGCTTTTTCATGTTTGATAATGTGGAATGTGTCGACAGGATGTCTAAACATTCGCATACCAAGTCGTAGTTCTCGAATGATTTTGACCTGATTGGCTTTTTGATCAATTTTGCGAATTGGATCATAGATGTGCCACTGATGATCAACCAGTTTTAAAGCACCTCTTAAAACGAGGAATCCAAGTAGTAATGCGAAAATTAAACCTAAGTACTGAGTTAAGAAATCATTTCTAACTTGCCAATAAACATCTGAGTATCCCTGTTTATCAGAAGCAATTCGGTAATAATCAAGCGCTGTTTGGTAATCCCCATTACGGTAATAAGTACGAGCAATGACTGAATTTGCGAGTGCAAACACTGAATTCATACGGAGTACATTTTCCCATTGTTCAACGTCATAAATACCGTTTTGTAGAGATTGAAGTCCTTCATGAACAAGTGCTGTAAATTCTGATCGTTGTAAAATTTGAATATTACCTGCAACTCGATCTAAAATATATAGATTATAGTTAGAATCAACAACTAAATCAGCTGCACCTTGGAATAATCCTAGAACTGGACTTGGTCCAGCTTCAGCACCAAATAGGAATAGTAAATGACCTGTTGCATCATATTCTGCAATATATCCTTCTGGGGTTATGGAATAGACATTACCAAAATCATTAACAAAAACCGCTGTTGGATTATTTAAGGTCGTTAATGAGTAGACTATTTGTGAGGCTATATTGAATTTCTTGACTTGATTACCTTCGGTTTGAGATGTTGTATATAATGATCCTTTTTGATCAACAGCAATATTTTCAGGTGATAGCGGTGTAATTGGTGCGAGTGGCACATTGAAGAATTCTAAAATTTCACGATAAAGAGATTTATCGGTTGGATTCGTTCCTAAATAACCTAAGAATTCACCTACATGGTTAAACTGCATCACACCAGAAACAGATCCTTCACCCGTCACATACATAATACCTCTTGGACCGGTTGCAATCTTTAGTGGAATAAATGGTGAATTTAATCCGAAGATAGGTTCACTTGGACGATCTATGGTAAGTTTTAAATCTAGGTTCTCATCATAGACATAAATTAATCGAGTGCCTTTATCAACCACATATAATTGATTGTCTTGATCAACGTGAACTCCTGTAGGTTCCATCAAACCAGTAACAAGTTCTGTCACAAGACCTGTGCCATCTATAGATATAATGCGTTGATTATTCGTATCAGCAACATATAATAAATCATCTTTCATATACATGTCACTTGGATTATTTAATGAAGTTGGAATTGTTATTGTTCCAGCAGGCTCATAAGCTGTTTGTGTAATAACAAGTTCACCATCAGGACCAATGGTATATGTCTGATATGGTGCAGATGAAATAATCACTGCTTCTGTTTTAGGTATTAATACGATACTTAAGCATAACAGAAAGATAAACTGAATTAAAATCCATGTTTTTTTCATGTCATCACCTACTTCATACCAGAATGAGCCATGGTATCCATGACATTCTTTTGTAAGATGATAAAGATAATGAGGTTAGGAATAAACATAATTAACGCTGCTGCCGCGGCCATCCCTTGTCCTGCAACTGTGTTTGCTTGCGTTGTGAGGGTTGACATATAGAATGCAAAGGTTTTAAGTCGCTCATCTGTAATTAAGTTTGTTGAAACTTCAGTATTATTCCATACGCTTTGGAATGAAACAATAGCAATCGTAGCAACCGCAGGTTTAATGAGCGGCAAGATGATATTAAAATAGATTTGGAATTCATTCGCACCGTCAACTTTGGCAGCTTCAATTAATTCATTTGGAATTTGGTCAATGAATTGTTTGATTAAGAATAAACCAACAGGAACTGCAAGTCCTGGTAATATATGAACCCAAAAAGTATCAATAATGCCTAAGGATTGAATAACTAAATAACGTGGGATTACAACCGATGATCCAACGAAGATAATCGCGATATTATTAATCAGTAATAAAGGTTTCTTTAATTTAAATTTAAGTTTTGATAATGCATATCCTGCAAGACTTGAAACAAAAATTGAAATGACAACTACGGCACCTGAAATCCAAATTGAGTTCCATATATAAACTGTCATTGGAACTCCTGTATTAGAGGTAACTGCAAATAAATCAACAAAGTTTTTAAAGGTTGGTTCTGCAACAAAGAATTGTGGCGGCCAAGCAAATAACTCATTTAATGGTTTAAATGCTGTTGAGAAAATATAGACGATTGGAAGTGCCATAAATATCGCCATTGGAATTAGAATCAAATAGAATTTAATTTGACTGACATGGAAGTTTCTTGGATTAATCTTTGTACCAGAATAACCCGTGTATCTTGCTCTTGGAATCTTTAGTTTTTGAGGCTTAGATTGTGCTGTTGATATATTCATCTTTTTTCACCTCAATCCTTTTCCCCAAAGAGTTTATGAGCTGCATAGTTAAATAACAAGACCATCACTAATAAAACCATCGAAATTGCAGCTGCATAACCCATTTCAAAACGATTAAAACCATAATCATCAATATGGGTTACAATCAATTGTCCGGCATTTTGTGGGGTAGGATTTTGACCAGATAACTGTGCACCAATTGAACCCGCATTAAAAGTTGCAACCAAACTCATGACTGCACCAAATAACATCTGGGGTTTCATGATGGAATTGTAATATAAAAGATTTCTTGTAGCTTATTTTTCATTCCATCAATGTATGCTGCTTCATAGAGTTCTTGGTTAATGTTTAAAACCCCAGCAAGCATTGCTAAAAAGCCAATACCCATACTACTCCATAGTGTGACAACAATCATGACAGGTAATAAGTAATTAGCGTTGGTAAGCCATTGAATTGGTTCATCAATGACATTCATCATTAAAAGTAGAGCATTTAAATATCCGTTTTCATCACCCGAGAAAATAATTCTCCACATCACTGACATTGCGACCCCTGCAGTCATAGATGGTGAATAAATGACGAGTGCTAAAATCGTTCTTGGACGATGAGGAATTTGTGCTAAAAGCCATGCTAAGAAAAATCCTAGCATATACCCAATTGGTCCAACAAATAATGCAAACTGAACGGTATTTGGTATGACTTTTTGCATGAAGACATCATCTGCTGTGAATAAGAAAATATAGTTAGAAAACATCGTTTCAAAAGAGAATCGAGGTGCTTCTAAGAGATTAAAGTAGGTTAATGAAAGCAACATTCCCATTGCAACCGGAATCGTAATGAAAATCATAAAAGCTATTGCATATGGTGCAATGAATAAAGTTCCTGTACCTTCACTACTTGTATTTAAACGGCGTTTCTTTATCATTTTAGTTTCTGTCATGCGCCATTCACCCACTGATCAAGTGTCTCTTTGGTCGGCAATAAATAAGGCTTTAAAATACGACCTTGATTATCAATAAAGCCAAACTCAATCATCTTTCGGTTAATTTCCTTGTTAACAATAACTTCAGCATCTTCCATCGCAATTCGAATATTAACACCATCATAAACAATCTTGTTCCATGCATTTGAGATTTCTCTTTCAAGCATGTATGACGCCGGTGTCTTCGCTGTATCTAAAACCCAATCCCATTGAGCTAAGAAAACATCTTTATGTTCTTGGTTCCAATTAAGTTGTTCAAATGCGTGATAGTTTGCAGTATTCCACATATACTCACTGCCGAGTGAATTCATCAAGGCATCAGCGTAATTAACTTGCGTGTTGGTTTGACTCCACCATTCAAGGAATTGCCATGCTTCTTGTTGTTTCTTAGAGTTCTTGAAGATCATTGAGGAGGTTGATGCCCCATCATATGAACGATCGACAATAGCACCTCTCTGGATTCCTGGTAATGGTGCAATGTTCCATAAACCAGCAATTTCTGGTGCAGCATATAAGAGTTGAACATACATTCCAAAATCACCAATACCAATTGGCATATTTCCATATCTAAATTGATTGTAGAAACTACCAACTTCAAGCGGTAATGCATAGACGGTATATAAATCCGTCATGAGTGTCATAGCATCAATCATTGCCTCAGAATCAAGTGTTGTTCCGAGTGCACCCTCAGTATAAAGTTGTCCACCTTGCTGCATGATAAATGGCATGGTAGTAACAAATGCTTTAAAAGCTGATGTTCCTGAAAGCATCGAATAGAAGTTCATACCAAATCGTTGAAGTTCAGGTAACATGTCAATGACATCATCCCATGTATCTGGAATTTCTAGATTAAGATTATTTAAAATATCAGAACGATAAAATAATATATTAAAGTTTTGAGTTTCTGGTAAACCGTAAACACCTTCTTGATAGATGAGTTGCATGAATGCTCCAGGTTTAAAGTTTTCTGTGACCTGATCAAATGATTCAAAAGTCTTTAAATCAACTAAAGCATTACGAATCGCAAAATCATATGGACGCCATCCTGCAACCCCCATTGCAAGATCGGGTTGTGTTCCTGATGCAGTTGCAAGAATTAATTTGTTTTCATCAGGCATTAAAGAAATTCTAACTTTAATTCCAGTCGTTTGAGTAAATTCATCATCAACCATTTGTTGCATTAAATTCACATATTGACGTGAACGATTGACCCAAATATTTAACTCATCATCGCTATTTTTAACACCTAATTGATCTGAGAAGAGTGATGCGAAAAAGCGTTGGACTTCAATCCAAAGCCCCTCAAAGAAATTTGGAGTTGCTTCTTTTATTAATGCTTCATTGCCATGGATATAAAGTACATCCATGGTTAATGGTGAACTAATGGTTAATGGTAGGATAATTCCAAGTCTTTGCAATACCGATGCAGTAGCACCAGTTAACTTCCCAAGATTTGCAGGAATACGATTCGGTTCTTTTGCTAATTCATATAACCATGTGTATGCGGCTTTTAAACCTGCTGAAACTTCGGATTCAAGATTGGTTCGATTAATAGAAATCCAATCATCATATGCGCTCTCAATGACTTCACCAAAACCTCTTACATCAGCTTCGATTGTTGGTAAGTAATCTGTGATTTCCCAGTCTCTATTCTCATCAATTTGATTTCCTGTTAATTTCTTAATATCAAGCGCTAAATCATTGACACTAATCATAACCGAATTGATTCGTTCATAGATTGTTTTAAACGGTGCACTATTAACCTCAAGTCCGATTCGATTAATCCCCGCTTGAAGATAAAATTGATAGTCAACTTGTTCACTATTTTTTAAAGTGTAATTATTCCAATCCATATTTGGAATAAAAATACGTTCTGCCTCATCAAATGGAACCTCTCCATTGATTGTAAGCGTACGATAAACACCTGAATTAGCTTTTCCTTGTTTTGCTTTTAAGGTGATGTAGTAGTAACCTGATTGTTCAACTGCTACATCATAGTAAATAGCTTGACCTGAATTATCAAAGGTTGCTCCATCAAGTACATTTAATCTAGATTCCACCATCGCAAACGGCGTATTTTTAGGATTACGATCCGTTCCATAACGAATTGATACATCATTTTTAATGGTTATAGCTTCTGCTTCGATTGGATAGATGATTTCATCAATCATTGATCCCGTATTTTGATTTAAGTAAGAATCATACGTTGGGTAAACTTCCATATTTTCTACATAGACTTGTCCAAGCAAAAAATAACCATTTTTGCGAGTTAGTTCAATGGTATTAAGCCCATCGATAAAATGAAATAATATCGCCTGTTCATTAAGTCTTGATGCATCTCTTAAGTCTGTATGTATCCATTCATAAACTTGTGTTGCATTCGGCATGATATCATTACCAAATCGATCTTTATTAAATTCGCTTGGTGTTTCCCACATCGTCTTCAACGTTAATTGCGATGCTTCATAGTAAGGTGTTTCACCATTGATTTTAATCGCTAACTCAATTGGATTAATTGAAGTTGTTTGGCTATAAAAATCAAGTCCAATTTTATAAAGACCTTCTTGTGGTATATCAACAACCATTGATACCGTTTGCTCATCATTATTTGATTGATCAAATGCAAGCACTTCTAAACTTAATGGCTCTGGCAAGTTATGTTCTGTTAGGAAATCTGAATAATTTTCATTATCAAGTGTTAGTTCCCCAGGATTTTCACTTAAATCAAAAGAAGAAGGCGCGATGACCTCACTCAATTCGATATCATCGCGTAATCCTTCTTCCTTCCAAGTGTTTAAGGTGTAAGAATAATATGATTGCAACACCGTTGGTGTATATTCACTATACTCAAATGGCGCATCAAAGATCGATGCATGAGTTCCTGGTATCCATAAGATAACAAGTACAGTGATACAAAATCCAATGATGATTTTTTTCATACACTTCTCCCTTTACTAATTGATATTAATCAATTGAATCTAAATAATCTTCTAAATCTTGTTTAGCATTTTGCCATTGAGTGTTTGCAATGGTTGTTAATTGTCCTGCAACTGCAATGAGTTGGAGTTGTCCATCTCTAACTTTATCAAGTGTTGCTGCAATATTATCGGTTTCATTAAATGCTGCATTATATGCTGATAACCAATAACCTGGAACTGTTTTACCTAATGATTCAGTAATAAAGCCTTGATGTTCTTCAACGACACGGCGATACTCTGTCATGTTAGGATAGAGTTCAAAATATGCATCGACTAATGCTTCATCTTGGACAAGTGGTGGGAAGTTTACCGCACCAACTTCAGGATTTTCCTCAGCTATTTCAAGACGTTTGCTATAACCATCAATTCCATAACCCATCCATTTTGCAAAATCATATGCTTTTTCACGTTGTTTGGTTCCACGACCTAATGCAATAAAGTCAAGAATGGTTGGAATCTTATGAACACCATCAATACTTGGTGTACCAATAAAATCGATATCGTGCATGTATCTTGCATGATCTGGATCTTGTGTTTGAGCATACCAGTCACGCATGTTATATGATGCACCCCATTTAATGGATTGTGCAGCATTATCACTCCAAGGATCTCCTTCACCATATTTAGCCTTTCGATCATCTGGTGTTAGTGATTCAACTACCCACCAAGAATTTTTTGATTGGGTAGCAGTAGATGGTAAGTAATATTTTCTTGTTTCTGCCATCGCGAAGGCAAATGCATCTGAATCAAAATGATAACCAGTTTCGGAGTTGAATGTACTCCAATCAAGTGTTTCGTCAACTTGAGCAGGTAACCAACGAATAAAGTCACCAATACCACTAATACCAGCAACACCAGTTCCAGCGCTTAATGGGAACTTAGCATTTTTTTGTGCAGCAAGCATTAATTCATCATAGGTAATGCCATATTCAACTTCGACACTTCCAACAATTTCAGAGATCACGGTACGGTCAATAAAGAATCCCATATAGAATCTAGCTTGAGGTAGTGCAAATAAATAATCACGATATTTAGCCGCATTAACAACGTCATCAGGTACTAATTGGAGTTCATCATCAAGGGCTGCTAAATCTGCAACGTCTTCAGTCCAACCATTTTGAATCCAACCGGATAAGTCTGCAACTTGATAGACATCAGGTAAAGAGTTTGTAGCTGCTCTTGAAGTAAAGAAGTCAAACCAACTGGATTCCACTTCTTGACCCTCATCATTAACACTAACTGGACGGTTGATTAATTCGATTTTAACATCCGGATTTTCTTCCATATATGCCGCAACTAACCGTCTTTCAATATTATTATCTTCTGCATTTCCTAAGTTCCAAGCCGCATAAGTAATCACTGTACGAGTATCTACCGTACCCCCATTACAAGCCACTAAAACTAGTGCAGATAGTAGAACGATAATTCCTATAAAATACTTTTTCATATATCCTCCTTTAAATGCGAAACGTTTCGATATGCCAGAGATGACAATAAATTACTTTTATTGTCATGCTATATTCTGTACCTACAACGTTTTTTATTTTCATCTCTCATTATAATGTATCCGCTTACATTTTTCAAGTATATTACAATTCGATTTCAAACTAATTCTCTTTTTTGATTGATATTTCAATATCAATCGATGTCAGTGTATCCAAATATTTATGATCGATTTGATATCCTCCCTTTCGATATTTTTCGTGAATGTGATTCACTGGAATAGTATTTTTATTGACTAATACACGATCTTCTTTTCCAAAATGGTAAGTTATATTAAGTGGTTTACCGTTATAATGATAGCTTACGTTTAAACCATCTAGTTTGTCCGGTAAGACTGGGTCGATAATGAGATTGTTGTGTCTAACTCGGATTCCCAATACATTTCTAATTAATTGATTGATATAAATACCCGGTCCAGATGAATATAATCTCCAACCACCTTTAACATCAATTTGACCTTTTCTCACTAAGTCAAATTTTTCTTTTGCTTGATAACGATCCATAAAGTTTGCATCACTACTTGAAAAATACATGTTACTTTGTCTGAGTTGTGCATTAGGAACAAATGACTGGATTGCGATTGGTGAAATCGTAAATAGTCCTTCATATGCTTCATCTTTATAGCCTAATTTAGCCATTGCTTCAATATATCTGATATGTGCGTGAACATATAAAATACCAATTTCACGACCAAAATTCGCTGCAGTTTCAGCACGCTGGAAATATGTTTTTTCACCACCACGATAAGTGACTGCTGTGTCCATTAATCTAACACCGTCTGGATGTTTTAAGAATTTATCGATAATTTTTTTGTTGCTTTCGGCAATTGGTTGACTAAATGCTTCAGCAATAATTCCCCTCGTTAATGGTAATAATCGATACTTTAAGCCTGTTTTATTATCAACTGGATGAAGTAGATATTCAATATGATCTTCTTCATAGACGATAAATCCAGCCGGTATTGAGTCTTTGACAAGTAAGCGATGGTAATCATTTAACATATCTTCTGACATTCTTTGAAGACGAGTATGAATTGGATCTTTTACTAACTCCTTTAATAATGTCTTGAGTGCTTGATAAATCAAAAGTGGCGTCCAACCTGATACCATATGATCAGTTAATTTTTTATTGGCCGGTTGAAGGGTATCATCCCAGTCACCTCCACCATAAGCTGGTAGATTTGTTCCTTTAATGAAACTATGCTCAATGGCATTTAGCGTTTCAATTAAATGGTCATATAATGTCGCTTCATGTTTGACCCAATCATTTTTATCAATCGACATGAAAGGTACTTTTTCTTGTAAAATTGAGAGATCCTTGGTAGCTTCTAAATAATCTCCTAAAACTTTTAGTGGCCATGCGATAACATCACCATGTGATTCATGGGCTTGAATACTAAAGTATTTATCAAACATGAACCATTGTGGAAATTCTTTGTTTTCAATGAATTGTCTGGAAAATACATTTAAAATAATTGAACGAACCAAATCGAACCGGTTAGCACTTAAGAATAGTTCCGCTGGTCCTTGAGAAACGTCTCTTGTGCCCCATGCAGCACCGTTTGATTGTTCTAGTCCATGTGGAGAAGCAAAATGAACTAGCGCTTGGTATGTATACCAATAAACAAGATCAGATAGTTGATCTAGTTCTTCTTGATATTTATCGTGTTTGAATGAAAGCCCTGTGAGTCTATGAATAAATTCTCGATATTCTTGTTCATCTTTATCTAAATCAAGATTTACATATTGAATGTCATCATATGTTCCAAGGATGTCAATTGTTATATCACTTTGTTTTTCATAAGACATCGTTAGTAAACCATGTCCCATAACTGTTCCAAACAAAACTTGATCATCAGAGAATTTAGTTTTTTGGTGACTCTTAATTTGGTATTTTAAATACGGATATTTAGATTGAACAAAATCATTGGTTTCGAATGTTAAGGTTATTATGTCACCACTAATCTTAGCTACCACATCACGCTCATATTCATTACCACCCATAGCAAGTTGATTGGTGATGAGAATATCATATTGAAGTCCATTTTTAGATTGAATGGTCAATCGTTGTTGGAAACTATCTAGTTT
Source organism: Bacillota bacterium (assembly GCA_023431045.1). GTDB lineage: Bacteria > Bacillota_I > Bacilli_A > Acholeplasmatales > Acholeplasmataceae > Acholeplasma. The sequence goes on from JAEYXZ010000028.1 coordinate 12,711, forward strand.
AACGTGTGAAATAACTGTGAGTGTGTCGTTTTCTAGTTCATATATCCATTTTGTGTAGTTGATTCCCATTTCATAAATCGAAGGAATCGCGAGTAAATAATAGGTTTCATTCTTATTTAAATAAATCCTCAAACCAGATATTTTTTGTAAGTTTAGTGGATTTCTTAAATCATTATTAAGTTTTTGGATGTTTGTATTACCTAAAACAATATGACTTGCGAAAATACCAAACATCCAATTGGTTGATGCCATTGTCAGCTCTTTACCACTGAGTAAATCACCCGAGATGAGTAAGTGACCATGTTGTCTTTCGACTAGAAGTTCTTTTTGATATGTCACGACATGAGCGTGTTTATCGGTAAAGAAAGATGTTATTTTTCCATCTACTTTTTCAACATGTTTCATGACGCTATATCGATTTGATAAATCATCATCGGAGAGTACCTTACCATTCATTAGTTGAATGTTGAGTGTTTTAGTTTTTTCACCCTTGATATCTAACCATTTATCAATAACCTGATGGTTGTGTTTGATTGTTACTCTTTCATGTTCGACCTTTTCATGAAGCGGTTCATAATAACCATAAAAAGTAAAAGTTTGATTTTTCGATAAATCAAGCAATTCAGATTGAAGTGATAAATAAGGAAACTCATATTGATAATTTTGATTTACCAAATCATCTAATAAACCTTCTGCAACATTGGTTGCACGATAGGAAGTCTTAAAGACTTGAAACCCATCGGTTGCAAACCCAACTGTTCGATTTAGAGAACCCATTTGGAAGAATTGCGGTTCTCCTTGGTTTTGACGAGATTGAATAAAGTAACCATTCTCGTTTTGATAAATTGCGTGATCAATATACTGTGCCGTGTAAGCCTCTGATGATAAAACACTCCAAATTGATGCAATTGCGAGATCCTGACCATAGACCAAATCAAATTCTCCTTGATGTTTTTGAAGTAATACATCATAATACCAACGATTCTCTTTTATTGTTAGAACAACCTGATAAGATATCTCAAATGCCAATCCTTGATAGACTACCTGATCATCAATAAAGGATACTTGACTATTCGATTTGATTCCTAATAACGGTTGATAGAGATAACCATCATTTAGTTTCTTTCTAAGATAGATATTTGCTGCTTGACCATCAAGTAAATTACCTCTTAAAAGATTGATTTGATTATGATCATATGAAATGGTGAAAATGTCGCCACTTTCAAGAAATTCAAATCTAAATTTTCCTTTGCTGATGGTGCGTGTTTTCATTTTTGACTGAATAATCATAAAACATCCTCCTTTTCTAATATAAATGATTGTTCTAATGTATCATTGCTCGCTGAACCAACATATATCGTGAACATACCTGGGTCAACAACAGATTTTAAGTCATGTGTTAAATACTTAAATGCTGTTTTATCAAATTCAAATTCAACTACTTTAGTTTCATTTGCATTAAACCATATCTTTTTAAATCCGATTAATTCTTTGTTAGGTCTAGATACTTTTGCCACATGATCCTTCAAATATACTTGAACTATTTCATAACCAGGAGTATTACTATCATTGGTGATTTCAACCTTAACCTTCAAGGTATCATTCATCGGAAGATTAAGATGTGATAGCCACAGCTTTTGATAACTGAAACGACTGTAGGATAAGCCAAAACCAAATGGATAAAGTGGCTCATTCACAACATCCATAAAATGAGATGTGAAGTGATCAATTGCTCCAGCTTGAGGTCTACCTGTATTTAATTCGTTGTAGTAAACTGGAATTTGTCCAACGTTTCTTGGAAAACTCATTGTCAGTTTTGCACTTGGATTGATTTTTCCAGATAAAATATTCTTTATTGCTTGTGCCCCCATTGAACCAGGGAAAAATGCTTCTAAGATACCATCTACAAACGGTTCTATTTCACTTAAGATGAGTGGACGACCGTTCATGAGAATTAACCCAATAG
>JAEYXZ010000044.1 GCA_023431045.1 Bacillota bacterium
CTCTATATATTGTTTAATGGTGTTTTAGCAATTATGAATATACCAAAGTCACCAATACTTGTATTGTAACACTTAAGCTTAACTTATTCAAATATTTTCTGATTGAAAATATACTTAATTCATCTCCCATTTAACACGTTTGAAGAAGGAGTGTTCTTAAGTATTATATTGATAAAAAAGCCACCACAATGGATGGCTTTATAATACATAATTCAACCTACTTAATCTCAATGAATCCTCTAAATCCTCTCACGCCATAATAAGAATCAGCACCATTATGGTAAATGAATGTTCTTTGATATCGATTATCGCCGAAAAGTGCACCACCAAGTTCTCTTAGCTCAGATGGTGTATCAAGCCAACTTGATGTCTTTAAATCAAGTGGTTCAACTTTTTGTAGTTCATGATACATCGCTTCTGTCACTAGTTTTAACCCCATTTGATTGAGTAACATCTCCGCTGATGTTTCAGGTGGAAAATTCTTTCTTTTTAGTCTTGCTGCCTCATCAAAACAACAATTTCTTCGACCTTTAGGTGTTTCCTTGGAAAAATCGACATAAACAAGTTTACCATCAAGTTTAGTTACATCAGGTTCACCACTGGTTTTTTCCATCTCAAAAACAGTTTCGAATAAGTGCTTATTTTGATTAAGTTTAGCTTCGATATCTTCCCAATCTACATCCTGATGTCGATACTTATAATTCATAAAACGATCTTTCAATTTTTTAAGAAGTTGATCTTTAGTCATTGTTTCCATCTATATTACCTCTGTTCTTTAATTTGATTTTATTATATCAATCAACGCTATTTAAAATCGCTTTGATACATCATGATAAAAAACCATATGCACTTATGACATATGGTTACGATAAGTATAATCAAATTATAAAACGTAAATGATGTAGTACAAATACCCACCTAAAACGACAACATTTAAGGTAATAAAATTGATGACATTATTACTAATTAATTTAAAACCTTTAACAGGTTTTTGATTCCTTTCATCAACACTCTCAACTAAAATACCTTGTTCAGTCTGATATTTTCTTTGTAGAAGTGCACCTAGGATACTATCAATTAATGTTCCAAAAACACCAAGGGAAGATACTAAGATATATTCAACAAATCCATATTGGATAAAGACGAGTAATGAGATTAAGAAACTACTAACAACACCTGCAAGTAAGCCCGAGAAGGTAACACCACCAGATAAACCTCTTGGATGTTTTCTAAAGGTCAATATATGAAAGGCATTTTCTTTACTTAGCATACCAATTTCTGAAGAAATGGTATCCGCTGTTGCTGCCGAGAAGACTGATAATGCAAGTAGTAATAAGTAATTAGCTTGTGGGAAGAATAAATATAACCAACTCAGTAGTATCGCAGGGAATGAGTTTGCAATGACTTGTTTCCAAGTTCTAGGTCCACCTTTTTCCTGAAGGGATTCTGCATCCCGTTTGGTTTTATTTTTGATCTTACTTGCTAAACTTCCAAGCACGAAGAATGCAACTAAAGCAATTCCAACCAAGTATCCTGATAATGCATAAAGTGTCACTGCAATTAAAAGCGCTGTAACCATACCATCAACAGTAATGGATTTTAGGCGATAAGCAAGAAGCAATACGAGCATTGCGACTGCTAAATAGACATATAAGTATAAATCTCCATATTGGAATAGTAAGACCGCAAAAATCGCTGAACCAATAGGTAGGGTTAAATTATCACAACCCTTATGTCCAGTAAGTTCGATAAATGATGCAAAGATACCGGTTAATCCTGCAATGACTAAAATCATTGGAAGACTTTGAGTGATCATTGCACCTTGACCATTAAAGAAATAAAGGCCTAAACCTGTAATGACTGTTGCAAAGAAAAAGACCGTGAGTGAACCTGCAATACTCTTATCTGGTGCAAATGAGAATGGTTTTCTTTTACCAAATCTTTTACCAATAATTGCAGCAAAGCCATCTCCATAAGCCATCACTAAGACACCAATAAATGGTAATGCTAACCAGTTAAGATAAAACCCTAGTCCCGTTAGAACGGTTAAACTCACTGCATAATAAACCGTCCCTAGACTTTCATCATTACGTTCCATCGCTTTAAAGATTTTGTATCTTGTACTTAAAGCATTCACGATGATAAAAGTAAATGGAACAAGCATCGCTGCCCATATATTGTTAAACATCAATAAAATAAAGACCCAGTGTCCAACGACAATATGGACAAACTTACGAGAATTTTCTGATGCTCCTTTGGTAAATTTAGCAATGAGTGATGCTAATCCTAAAACAACAAAGACAAATGCGAACGAGATGAGTAGTGCAATAACATTTGGGTCCATAGACAAGTTTTCCTTTTCCTAAAGATTGTAATTCTTTTGAATTGATTTGAGTATGTCAATTCTTCTTTCTTTACTGGTATAGCATCGTTTGGTTAAACAATTATACCCCTCTTCTTTAACGACCTCACCAATCGCTTGATACATCTTTGCAGCAGCAATTAATGGTAATCTAACTTTCGGATGAAAATCCTCTAGATAATTAAGATATGCCTCATAATAGTGATTAGCTAAATCAAATAGAAAATCCCAGGCTTTGATAAACTCAGTCGGTATCTCTGGATCCCTTTCGTTTTCTAAAACTATTTTTTCAATCTCGTTCATGTTGACTTGATACTGGGCTAAGATCTCTTCAGGCAAGTAGCTTCGATTTCGGGTCTTAATATCTTCACCAACATCCCTTAATATATTGGTGATTTGCATCCCTACTCCCAAATCTTCAGCCGCTTTTTGAAAAAGAGGATTCTTGAGACGAAGTGGGTCGACGGTTAAGATTGGTAATAACATCAACCCCACTGATCCTGCAACTTTCTGACTATATTGTATCAAATCTTCAATGTCCTTCAAGGGTTTAAACTCTGCATCCATGCGTTGTCCCTCAATTTGACTCAAAAAATGTGATATATCAATACAATAAATCATGATTGTCGTATAAAATGCACTCCACCAGTCAAGTGAGGTAAGTGTTTCATCGAATTCATTCATATCTTTAGCAGTCGGAATTCGTTTGATATTATCTTCTAACACCTTTAATTTATCGAGTGCAACTTTCATTGCTGATGGTTCTTGATTCCAATCGACTAAATCATCTGCATAGCGGTTAAAAGCATAGAGTGCAGCAACACCCATAAAACGTTCTTTCGGAAGATTTTTGAATGCATGATAAAAACTCGTGGCACGTTCTTCCATGATTTTTAATGATGCTTGATAAGATTTGTTTAATGTTTTTTTATTAATTACAATCATTTAAAAGAATCCTGTGGTTCATCTCTTCTTAATTCTTCTGCACAAATAATACCACTTTGAATCACAATCGGTACACCTGCACCAGGGTGTGTACTAGAACCATTAAAGTATAAACCTTCGGTCGTCTTTGATTTTGCTTGTGGACGCCAGTGATTACTTTGTTTTAGGGTTGGTTGTAAACCAAATGTTGCACCATTAAATGCATTAAAAGTATTTTTGTAATCAACTGGAGTGAAATATTTCTCGCTCTTGATCTTCTTTTCAATATTACCAAGACCTGGTAATCGCTTAATTGAAGCGATTGCCTTCTCACGGTAATACTTAACGGTTTCCTCGTTCCATTCATAAGTCGAAATCCCTAAGTCAGAAACTGGTATTAATAGATAGAAACTAGATTTTCCAGCTGGAGCCAAATCTTTATCCACATTCGATGGAACATGAAGATAACATGAAGGATCTTTTAGAATTCGACCATCAAAGATTGAATCTAGGTTATCATCTAAATCTTCACTAATGATAAAAGTATGTGCAGCTAAATCCTCATAAACACCATCAACACCCCAATAAAAGACTAGACAAGAACATGAGTAATCCATTTTTTCAATCTTTTTAGGTTGATATTTTCCACGTGCTTTATCATCTTTAACAAGTTCTGTAATAGCATATGGGAAGTCAGCGTTACAAACAACATAATCAGATAATATGACTTGGTTATTCACTTTAATACCTTTTGCACGTTTGTATTCAATGACGATTTCTGAGACTGCTTTATTATAATGAATCTTTCCACCAAGTTCTAAGAATAATCGTTCCATGGCTTTTGCCATGGCATGCATTCCACCTTTAATAAAGTGGACACCATATAGAATTTCAATGAGTGGAATAATGTTATAAAGTGATGGACCTTTTTTAGGGGAGACACCAATATATAAAGTTTGGAAACTAAACATATGTTGTAAATCATAATCTTTAATGAATTTGGCCATCATATGATCAGCGGTATCAAATGTCTTAAGTTTAAGAATTTGACCAACCATCTTTAAATTGTAGATATCTTTCCAACTTCTAAATGGACGCATAATAAAATGCTTAACTGCGACTTGATAACGTTTGTACATTTCACTTAAGTAAGCAAGGAATCCTTCAGCATTGGTGATACCGCGTGATTCAATAACTTCCATTAATTTTACGAGATTAGAACTTAAATGGTAATGACGATCTGGATTACCTTTGTATCTGACATCATACATCGGTTCTAATTGAGTCATTTGGATATAATCATCTGGATTCTTTCCAGCATAACGAAATACATCTTTATAAATTTCTGGCATCATGACAATTGTTGGTCCAACATCAAATGTATGACCATCAAATTGTAGTTGATGCATTTTACCTCCGGGAATACTATTCTTTTCATAAATTTCAACTTGGTATCCATCTTTTTGAAGACGAATTGCACTCGTTAAACCTGCAACTCCAGCACCGATGACGATCACTTTTTTGTTCATATTTGCGCCTTCTATTCTATGTATTTATTACATGTTTTTTTATACCCTTATTTTAACATGCCCAGTGTTAAAATGTATCTTTTATTAAGTGTATACGATTTACATCATTCAATTATACCAGTTGAAATGATATCTTATATTTCTATTAGATTAGTCTCTCAATATCGAAGCAATTCTAAAATCAATAACTGGCATTATCAATAAATCTATATATAATATATATAAAGAGGTGTTACCATGCAAACAAACAAGACCATTAAAATCATTACCGTTATAACTCTACTTCTTAATATAGCCATGTTTTTAACTGCATTAGGATTATCTTTATATATATTAATTACTGGAGAAGATCCTACCAAACGACTATCCAGTCACTTCGCAACCATGGCTTTAACTCTACTACCTTCTTTATTACATTTTTCTTTCAAAAAGAAACTTAATCTATTCTTATATGTCTTTGTAGCACTCTATGTATTTATCGCAGTCTTTTTAGGTTCTTCGCTAAACTTTTATAATACCTATGGGAATCTCAATTATGACAAGATTGTTCATGTCTTTTTTGGATACTCAAGTGCATTAATTGGACTCTACATATTACTTCAGACGAAAAAATTAAATTCTTCCTCGTTATTTTTTAATTTACTATTCTTATTTGCTTTTGCGATGATGATCTCAGCTGTTTGGGAAATGTTTGAGTTTTCAAGTGATCGGTTATTTGGGACAGTGACTCAAGGAGATCCACTTGATGTGATTGGTGGTGGCTCTGCAACCGATGTTGGTGAAACCATGTTTGATATTATTGCTAACTTCATAGGTGCAATTATCTTTATGCTTCAGTTTATCCTCCATCATAAAACTAAAAAAGCTCCAATCATGAATTTCATGATTAATGAGCTTTCAAAGTAATGGCGAAAATCCTCTAAGGATTGCTTGAATAATCCGATATATAATATTTCTTCTCTTTAACTCACGAGCCGTTATTAAACGGCTTTTTTGTAACGTTTCTCTATAATATTTAACCATATCATCAATGGTATCTTTATCGTTTAGCCATAGATTGTTTTCAAGATGCATGTATAAACTTCTAAAATCTAAATTAGATGAGCCAATCATTGCGACTTGATGATCTGTAATAATCATTTTAGAGTGGATAAACCCTGGTGTGTATTTATAAACTTTGACGTCGTAATTAATGAGTTCTTCCACATAAGATTCAGAAACCATATATACTAACCTTTTATCGGGAATCGATGGAATGATAATGTTGACTTGAACTCCACTTTCAGCTGCAAGTTTTAGTGCGGTTGCTACTTCATTATCAATAATTAAGTAAGGTGCTGTAATATATATTGTTTTTTTTGCATCATTAATTAAATGCAGGTAAATACTCTTAGCTGTTAAGTTTCGATCAACTGGAATATCACTAAATGGTATGTACTGGTCATTACCATCGACACGATGTGGCAACCAATATGATTTGAAATCAATCGGCTTTCTTGTTGAGAAATACCAGTTTTCTAAAAAAATAACTGTAAATGACCAAACCGCTTCACCTTCTATCATAATCGCGGCATCGTTCCACTCTCCAAAAACTTTTTTCTTATTGGTATATTCATCCCCAATATTAATCCCACCTGTGAATGCAATTCTATTATCAATAACAACTATTTTTCGATGATCTCTGTAATTCATCGAGAAATTAATATGTAGTCTTAACGGATTGAATCTAACAACTTCCATACCAAGCTTTCTTAACTTCTTATGGTAATTAAAGGGGAGTTTGGTCGCAGAACCAAAGTCATCATAGATGATTTTAATCTCAACACCTTCCCGTTGTTTCTCGATTAAGACCTCTAGAATTTCATCCCACATCTTGGATTTAGTAATAATAAAGTATTCCATAAAAATAAAATGCTTAGCAGTTATTAGTGCTTTAAGAAGTTCTTTTTGCTTTTCAATACCACTTTCTAAAAACTTTGATTTGGTATTCACATAGACTGGGTAGCTCATACTACTTAAATACTTTTGATGTTTTAAGTACTCATCTGAATAATGGCTTTGAATCTTCTTTAATTCTTCTTCACGACTTGTTTGAGCACGTTTCATTCGTGATGAACTTGAGATTGATAAACGCTCAGTTCTTGCATAGAAATAAAACATAACGCCAAAAACAGGAAGTGTTAATAAAAGAATAATCCACAACATTTTATACATCGGATTTTCATCCTCAGCAATCAAATGTAGGGTAATTAAGAAACCGATAATCACTGATCCCAAATGTAGATAATACCACTGTGATGCAAACACATCAAAAAACCATATAAGGAGTGCGATTTGCATTAAGAACATAATTCCTACCATAGTTATTCGGTTTGTCAGCATTGAAATCAGTTTTCTCAAGTTTTACCCTCTTTTGTTTCTTAATTCATCTAGTTTTATCATAACACATAAAAATTAAAAATCTAAATGTGTGAGGTCACTTAAAAACTGGTGCGGATGACAAGATTTGAACTTGCATGAGTCTCCTCACTACGACCTGAACGTAGCGTGTCTACCGTTTCACCACATCCGCACAACCTAATTGAATTATATCACTTTAATTTTGATAGGAATTCAAAAAAAGGATACCAATCGAATATATCAACTGGTATCCTTTAACCTTTTTAGTCTTATGAATTTATCTATCTGATCTTGATTCTTGCATAATAATGTTTGTCATCTTCATGATGGATATACGCTCCGCTTGCTAGTTGTACTTTAAGTGATGCTGGGTTATCTTTATTACAACTAAAGTAGAGTTCATCTTCGACAATCCAGTCTTTTATTTCTTTGATGATTAATTTAAGACCTTCGGTTGCAAATCCTTTACCACGAAACTTCGGATGAATGGCATAACCAATATGGCCACTACCATGACGTAGTTTATCATTTAAAAAATGTCTCACCTTAAATAGTCCAACAATTTGATCCTGATACCATAAGAAATAATAGGTGTTTGGAACAAACCCTTCTCTAACTTCAATTCCCTTTGATGAGCGTAACAAATCAATAAAATACTTATTTTTGAAATCGTCAAAAGATACCCCAAAATAAGTATTCTCAAATCCGTTTTCAGATTTAAGTTCAGATAGAAAATGATAGATTGATTCCAAGTTATCTTGATGGATTGCTTTTATGGTTAACATCTTATTTACCTCTTTTTAGGACTGCATGGATCCAATCTGGAGCATAGGCACTCGTACATCCCGGTGAGACAACCATATCCTTATAGACACCTAATCTTTCTCCCATCTCTAAACATCGATTGGTATAATCTAAGTATCTAAACCCAATCTCAGAGAGTGCACGATTCATCATCCATTGGGTTAATGGTGGTGCCGATACGAGTTCATTTTCAACAACGTTTAATATATAGTCTAAATACTCATTGGTTGTTGTCTTTTTATCAGTAATCTTTTTAACAATTAAAGACCATGCTGCTCTTTTCTTATGATCTTCTTTTGCATTGTACCAAGCTTTTTCTAATTGATCTTTTTCAGGTGTAAATATTACACATCTAAAAATGAAATCATCAAGTAGTTGATCAAATGTGACATCGTCAATCATTTGATCAATCGTCTTTGCGTTTAACTTCTTTGGGTCAAATAGCATGACCGCTAAAAATCTAGCATCGGTATTTTCACTTTCCCAAAGTGACATCGCTAATTCATGATTGATTCCTAATTGTTGTGCAAGCGTTCTTAAGTAACCCAGAGGAACACCAAAAAGCGGTTCTTTTGCACCAGCTTTTAAGAGTGTCTTCTTTCTTGCTAGATTTGAGTTTTGTTGTAATTGTAAAAGTACTTCATCAACTGTCATAGTTTAACCTCTCTTATGCCACAATGTTCAATTAAGTCCTCAAAATACGTTAAAGAACTAATGACAATCCCATGACAAACAACAATAATCTTTTTGTGGTCTTGATGCTTTAGAATCGCTTCCTTAACTCTTTCTTGAAGATGGGCATATGTTTCCCAACGATAGGGTACATCACTATTTCTGATACCCTTATTGTTGATATAATGCTCATAAGACAACTGACCATTATAATCAAAAATATGATTCATATCTGGCATCCATTCATGTAAGTCATTTTCAACTTCAATCGGTAGTTTAGTGTTCTTAGAAATGATTGCAGCGGTTTGAAGCGCTCTTGTATATGGGGATGATAAGATCAGTGTTGCACCTTCTAATCTTGGATCTAAACTGACCTTTTCAGCTTGTATAATGCCACGACTCGTTAATTTCCCAAGTTCCCAACCCATTCCTTTATATCCACGAGATTCAACTTCATCATAACGTGGTTCACCGTGTCTAACTAATATGATTTCCATGATAATACCTCCAAAACTATTATAACATCCAAAAGAAAACCTCTGTAAATTTTACAAAGGTCTTCAAGTAATTGATTCAGTTATATTTATTTTTATCCGTTTTTTAAAACATGTTCGAAGAGTCTTTTTACATCCTTCGAACTTAAGAATGGATAGAGTTCATCCATATCATCAGATTGAATTTTATCATCAATATATAAATCAACAACAAGTGATAAACTATTTTCTGAGACAAATGGTGCAACAGCAACTAAATTGATTTTTGAATGATTACCTTTAAGGGCTTTTTCAAATAATCGATCTGTATCTTCTTGATTTAAAAATGGCATAATCATCATTAAGTCAATATCACTTGTATCACCATCTTCACTAATCACTTTATCCAATAAATCATGGATATCCTCATCATCTAAAAATGGGATGATTTTCATGAGACGAGTCATCTTGCTTTCTTTTCGTTCGTCATGTTTAGTTGTATCTTGTTGAGGTTCATTATCCTCTCTAATTGATTCGATAAAAAGTTGTTTTTCACCTTCATCGGTAAAGATAAGTTCTTCATGATTTAAGTATCTTTCTTTTGCTTCTTCATTGTTAATTTGGACGTGGATGGTTTGTCCATCGATTGTAAGTGGTTTTAAAATCATATGCTTTTTCCTCCTCTATGATTTAATAAATATCTTTTTTCTGAACTTGTTAATCTTGGTTTTAATTCATTGATTCGACAGGTAATTTTACGTTCTTTGATAGCTCTTAAAATAATCATTCGTTCTTGATTGGAGAACTGATAGAACTCACTTGGAATATCTATTTCGATTTTACCTAGAATGATTTGAGAAATAACAAATGAACGATCCTGATCTTTAAATAATCCAATTTGATAAGTTTTTGAATTTGTTGGATCATTCAAACAAAGTAAATCTTCAAAACTAACTTTAAATAGTTGACACATCTGAAGGAGTGAATCAATGGAAGGTGCACTACTTCCATTTTCCCATTTCGATAAAGCTTGTCTTGAGACAAAGAGTTGATTGGCCAGATCATCTTGAGTCCAAGATAGACTTTTACGATAGGAAGCGATTCTGTTACCTACTTTTTGAAAATCAATCATATGTGCTCCTCCTTATGTCTTTAATTGTATATCGATTTTTATTCAATGTCACGCAACAGGAAGTTGCAAAAAAAAAGAGTCTATCCTAAAATGGATAAACTCGATTGTCCATATTTATTTCTTTACACTGATTGTTGCAATAAAACCTAGTTCTTGTTGATACTTCTTAAAGGTATTAAACATTAAGTCAAATTGCTTCTTATTTTCGTCTTTACGCGCGTTTTTAAGTATTCTTAAGGTATTAATCAAACCCTCATCTCTAATCATTCCGAATGGGTTTAATAAGCTCATAGAACCAAATTTAGAGTCTTTGATATCAAAACCAACACTTCTAAATAATTCATTCCATTCATCTTTGGTGCGTGGTTTAGCATAGATATTGATGGCACGAGAAATATTGGCAGTAACCTCTTTTTGTAAAGTGGCATCATCCGTTCTTAACATCATATCATGCGTTAATAAAATACCCCCTGGTTTTAACACTCGATAATATTCTTTTAAAGCTTTTTCTTTGTGAGCATCTGATAACATCGTTAACATGGCTTCATTAATAATGATATCAAATGATTGATCAGGAAAACTTAAATGGAGTGCATTCTCTTCTTTAAAAGTAATAAAGTCACTGACATGATTTGACTTTGCATTTAGGATAGCTTTTTCTAGTGCTTTTGGATCAAGATCACATGCCATATAATTTTTAATGTGGTGTTTTTTAACAAGTTCTATCGCGGTTGTTCCCATATTGCAACCAACTTCAAGAATTGTTTTATCGGCTGAATTCTTGAATTCTTGTAATAGGAAATTTGTTCCAACAATACCACCGGGTCTTAATCTTCTTTTCCCTAGTTTGGCTAGAAATGTATGTCCTGCTTTTTCATTCATCTTATTCAACCGGGAAGACGACGGTTAAAATCATCTTAAATCTTTCAGTCGCAAATAATGCATGAGGGATTCCGGCTGGCATAATGATCGATTCATCTTTCTTAAGATGATATTTTGTTTCACCAATCATGATTTGGGCTTCACCATCTAAAATGGTGACCATAGCATCGCCTCTTGATTTATGCGCACTAATCTCTTCGTCCTTATCAAATGAAAATAAAGTGATGCTAACATATTTATTTTGAGCGATAGTTTTACTTGAAACTTGATGATCTTGATACATCATTTCTGATGCGAGTTTCTTGACGGTTGATAATTCTATATTCTTATACATTGTATTCTCCTATGCCTACTACAAATTTTCCATTACTATTATAACTGATTTGATGTATAAATTCATTGGTCCATCATAAAAAACGATCATTATAGAATTATTTATATGTTTCTTATGCAGTTATTAAACCGACAATGAACATTGCAATAACTAAAACAAAGAATCCTATATGTGTATAGAAATAAAACTTCACTTGGTTCATACCTTCTTTTTTAAGAATAAAGATAAAAGGTAGTGTTAGAATGACTGCAGCAAATAATCCTCCAACTGCAAATATCATTAAGATTAAATTTCCCCAACTATCATTTAAACCATAAATTGCATTTAAAGTAACACCAAATAAAATGGCTTCAAACAGCGCCAAACCTAAGGTAACAATCGTTAATATTAAAGCTGTTTTTTTCATCACTTAATCTCCTCTTGTTTATTTCTATGACACTTTTTTGAAGTGTGCTTGTGTATTTAAATTATACTAATTTTTATGAAAATATCTAGAAGGAAGCATTTCAACATAAAAATATCTCATCATATTTTTTGAAAATTATAAGTACCTTACATTTATTATCCCTCTTACTGAATGTCGTTTATAGGATTTACGATTACTTGTTCCTATGCTTTAAATCTTATCCCTTAGAACTACTCAATTCTTTTACCAGTACAAATTCAAAAAGGATAAAATTGCCAAAGTAACATTTACTGCAGAAAAAAAGCCTATGCGAATAGGCTTTTTAAATGTTTATAATTTGGAGCGGGTGAGCGGAATCGAACCGCCGTCTTCAGCTTGGAAGGCTGG
>JAEYXZ010000059.1 GCA_023431045.1 Bacillota bacterium
ATTGATGAGTTTTCTAGTTTTGATCATGATGCTTTAGAAGCTAAACATCAGTTTGTATCGATTGCTGGAAGAATCGTTTTAAAGCGTGAACAAGGTAAAGCTGGATTCATGCAAATCCAAGATCGTGATAATAAACTTCAAGTTTATGTTAGATTAGATCATGTGGGTGAATTCTCATTTGATTTATTTAAAAAAGCCGATTTAGGTGATATCGTTGGTGTTAAAGGTTTTCTATTTAGAACTAAAACAAATGAACTCACCGTTAAAGCGGATGAATTCATTCACTTAACTAAAGCTTTAACCCCACTACCTGATAAATTCCATGGTCTTCAAGATAAAGAGGAAGCAAGACGTCGTCGTTATGTCGACTTAATTGTTAATGAAGATTCAAGACGCGTTGCTAAACTTCGTCCAAGAATTATTCGTGCATTCCAACATTACTTTGATTCCAATGGTTATATTGAAGTAGAAACTCCGGTTCTACATCCAATTTTAGGTGGTGCTTCTGCAAGACCATTTGTCACTCATCATAATTCACTTGACATGGACTTCTATCTTCGTATCGCTACTGAATTACCACTAAAGCGTTTAATCGTTGGTGGCTTGGAAAGAGTTTATGAAATCGGACGTCTCTTTAGAAATGAAGGGATTGATGCAAGACATAATCCTGAGTTTACAACCGTTGAAGCTTATATGGCTTATGGTGATGTCACCGATATGATGAAACTCGTTGAAGAGTGTTTATCAAGTGTTGCCTATGAAGTTCTTGGTACATATGATGTTCAATTTGAGGATGATTTAATTCATTTAAAAGATTTTAGAAAAGCTCACATGGTTGATTTAGTTAAAGAACAAACCGGTGTTGACTTTTGGAATCACTACTCATTAGATGAAGCGGTTGCTTTAGCTAAACAACATAAAGTTCCTGTTGAAAAACACTTTACTGTGGGTCACATTATTGAAGCATTCTTTGCTGAATATGTTGAAAAAACATTGATTCAACCAACGATTGTTTTTGGACACCCACTTGAAATTAGTCCACTTGCAAGAAAGAATGAGAAAGATCCTCGTTTTACTGATCGTTTCGAATTATTCATTCGTGGTTCTGAATATGCTAACGCATTTACAGAACTTAATGACCCAATCGATCAAAAAGAACGCTTTGAAGCACAACTTCAACAAAAAGCTAAAGGTGATCTTGAAGCATCTGAAATGGATATCGACTTTGTCGAATCGCTAGAATATGGTATGCCTCCTACGGGTGGTATTGGTATTGGTATAGACCGTTTCGTGATGTTATTAACCAATACACCAAACATTCGTGATGTCATTTTATTCCCTCATGCTCGTATTAAAAACAAATAAAGGACTTTATCAATGAAAAAATTGTATCTCGTGGTACTGAGCTTATTGACGATATTCTTAGTTGCCTGCAATCAAATTCCTAGTCAAGATGATCCAATACCAACAGTGAAATATGATTTAACATTTATGGTTGACCAAACCACTGTTTATCATGTTTTCAAAGTAGAGCTTGGTTCCCCAATGCAATACCCCGCTGATCCAGTAAAAGAGGGTTATATCTTTACCGGATGGTATGCAGGTGAAGTTGAATTTGAAGGTGACGTTGTTACTGCTACTGCACTGACTCTATATGCTCACTTTGTTCCAGATACACCGATTGTCACAACTTATACAGTCACTTTCTATGATGGTGAGGAATTATACTACTCTACCCAAGTCGAACGTGGAAAAACCGTTACTGATGTGATTGATACAACGAGAGAACATTATACTTTTGATGGATGGTTCATCGATCAAACTCTTGAAAACAATTATGGTCTTTATAATCCAATTTATGAAAACACTGTTTTATATGGTAAATGGGATCCTATTTATTACGATGTAACACTCTATCGTGGATCAAATATCTTTTCAACAACCACAATTCAAAGTGGTCACGGTTTAACTGCAATAGATACCAATATTGAGGGTTATAGTTTTATTGGTTGGTATGTTGACTCCATGTTATCAACACCATACAATAATGAACCTATTACTTCAAATATAACACTTTATGGAAAATGGTCGAGTGAATCAATTAAAATAACTTATTATCGTGGAACTGATGTATTTGCTACAAGAAATGTTAATGCCGGAGAAGTTGCTCCAATAATTGATACACAAGTAACTGGCTATGAATTTGATGCTTGGTATATTGACGCTCTATTAGTAACCAAATATACATCAACAGTCCTATATGAGGATACTTCTCTTTATGGCAAGTGGATAATTTCTACTACCCCTAATCCTGACGATAATTATACCGGTTATTACAGTTCAATTAATGGATTAACTGGTACTGCATTAACCAATCAACTTTATACTCTATTGAATGATACTGGTCAATATGTGACTACTACATATGGCGCAGCAAGAGATATTTTAGAAGTATCAGATGTTTGGGTTGGCTTCAACACAAATTACTTGTATCTAATTTATAGCGATAAACTTGGAAACTCAAACTATGCCCTCCCTGTTTGGGACGGTGGAGCTACTTGGAATCGTGAACACGTTTGGGCTAAATCGTTATTTGGTACAAAGAATTACGATCCAAATAATAGCACTAGAGGTATCGATGCTGATATTCATAATCTAAGAGCATCGGACACAAATATAAATTCAACTCGAGGAAATAACTTATTCACAAATCAAGTTTATGTTGCTGCTGGTTATGGTAATTATAGTGGTAAATGGTATCCGGGAGACAACCATCGTGGAGATGTTGCTAGAATCATTTTCTACATGGATGTAAGATGGGGTAACATGACTGCTTTATCAGATATAGGAACATTATCCACATTACTAGCGTGGCATGAAACTGATCCGGTAGATGCATTCGAGATTAATAGAAATAATATCATATATGGTTATCAAAAAAATAGAAATCCATTTATTGATCATCCTGAACTGGTTGATAAGATTTATGCTTAATGATTTCTTATTAACTTAATTTATACTCAGAAAATCTATTGAAAATAAAAGGAGCTTTTGCTCCTTTTTTACTTGATTTTCTCATCAATGATTGCAGTTTTTGAATGTTTAAGATACATAATTTTATATACTTTATTAGCTTCAATTCCAGCAACTGACAATTGTATTTCCTCACCCGACGTACGATCTTTAATCACTGGATCAAAGTATGTCATCTTTTTTGTCTTTTTATCAGTTACAACTTTATTACATCTAACCATTTTTCCAGTAATAAACATGAACCCATCTTTTTTAGCAAGTGGTATATCTTTGGCGTAACTTATAATCCAACTGGTTTGAACTGCTACCATGAATAAACTGATGAGGATGACAATTGAATCCAAAATCACTTGGAATAAATCCATGTAATTGACGATTAAATCATAAACAAAGTATGCTGCAACTCCTAAAAAAATTAATGTTGCAACAATACTCCACAATAAATTGCTTTTCGCTCTTCTAATTAAGGCATCTTTTTTAATCATTGACTTTTACCCAACCTCTTTTTAGTGATGATTCATAGATTGCATCAATTAAGCACATCGAATGATACCCGTCATTAAATGTTGCATATGCAGGTTTAAATTCTCGATTCTGATAATGATGATAGACTTGTCTAAAAGCTTCTCTAAAGGCATCTATTGAATTCTCAGCTGTAAAATACTCTTCGTTATCTAAGGTATCAATATGATTAATGTTAATAACTTCTCTACCTTCAGCTCGACCTAGGATATAGTCACTTTGCTTAACATCATCCCACTCGATACTACCTTCTTTACCAGAATATGTGACTTGTAGTGAATTACCAATTCCTGCGGTTGATTGAGTGATGAAACAAGTTCCTAATGCACCTAAATCAGTTTTAAATAACACTGCCGCTAAATCTTCTGTATCAACTTTAATATTGTTTCGCTTTTCATAGACGGTTTTAAATTCTGCACAAACCTCAACTATTTTGTGTCCTGATACATATTCAATTAAATCCATGAAATGTGATCCAATATCTGCAACAACGCGTGTTTTACCAGACTCTTTTTGATACAAACGCCAATTGGTTTGTAGATCTTTAAACATCCAATCTTGGACATAGTGCCCATGGATTGAATAGATTTCACCAATCGTTTCGATATTTTTACGTGCTTCAAAGTTAGCACCATAAAAACGATTATGAAAATGAACTTCATGAATCAGTCCTTTTTCTATTGCTAAATCCCTAAGTTCTTTAGCTTCTTTTTGATCGAGTGTCATTGGTTTTTCTAAAATAACATTCACATTATGTTCTAAAGCATACTTCGCCATATCATAATGGGTATCGTTGGTTGTACAAATATGAACAAAATCAAGTTTTTCTTGATCAATCATTTCTTTATAATCTGTATAACCTTTTGAAACGTTTAGTGCTTTTGCACGATTTTCCATATCCATTCTAGAACAAACAGCTACAACTTCGACTTGACTTAATTGTCGAAGTGCGTAAAGGTGAGCACGACCGATTCCACCAATTCCAATAATTCCAACACGTATCTTCAATGAATTCACCTACTTTTTCTTCTTATGGTAAAGAATGTATATGAGAAAGACTAATAAGGCATAAATTGGGGATGTAATAATGTATACCCAGTGGTTATCTGGTTGCATCATGATTAAGGTAGTTGATAATGAGAGTAACCAAACGAATAACGTGAGATAGATGTAGATCTCGATCAGTTTTTGCCATACCAAATAAAAGATTAATAATGTTAATGACGAGAATACTAAAGAGTATATAATGATCTTCCAGTTATCATAATCAACATGAAGAAGATTTAGAACCCCAAAAGTTGTGATCCCAATAACAATAAAGATAAAAGCGTAAAAGTATGCCAGTAAGTATTTGTTTCTAAATAGTGAAAAAGGTTTTTTACGCTTGGATAATAAAGTATCGATTGAGACACCAAAAAAGACGGATAATTCCTTTAAGACAAATACATCTGGAATTCCTTCCGCACGTTCCCATTTAGATACTGACTTATCAGAGTAATTCAATTTTTCAGCAAGCTCTAATTGTGTCAAATTAAGTTTTTTACGGTAATAGGTGATGTTCTCAGCTAGAATCCGTCCTAATTCTACTTTTTCTTGATTCATACCCATATTATACCACCATTGTGCGATTCTACTCATAGTAGAATGGACGTTTTTCGACTCTACTCGATAATTTTAATTTGTAGGTTGTTTGATAATCTATCATTTTTTATAATGATAGTATACGAAACTTCATCGGAGGTCATATATGAAATTTGTTATTGATTCAACCTGTGATATTGATCAAATCTATATCGATAAAAAGGATATTAGAGTTGTTCCTCTACAAGTCATTGTTGAAGGAAAATCGTACCGGGATAAAAAAGAAATTACCGTTGATCAAGTCTACGACTATATTAAGCAAGGTGTTAAACTGCAAACGTCTCTTCCGCTTATTTCAGATTTTCTAGCTGTCTTTGAACCATTAGCAGAGGCTAACGAAGAATTTATTTATCTAGCTTTCTCTAAAGAATTATCTGGAACATTTAATGCAGCAAATCTTGTCTTAAATGAATTAAAAGAAAAATATCCAAATATGAAATACGCGCTAATCGATTCAAAATCTGGCGCACTCGGTTATGGTGTAGTTGCCTTAGAGATGATTATGGAATCAGATCGCAACTCAGACTTTGATCACTTAGTCGAATATACAACTGCATTAACTAAGAAGATTGAACATGTCTTTATGGTCAATAACCTTGAACAGTTAACTAAAGGTGGTCGAATCTCACATGTGAAAGCAATCATTGGTGGTTTACTAAGTATTCGACCTATTCTAAGATTAATTGATGGAAAGATTCACTCCTATAAAAGTGCGATTGGGACAAAACGTGCTTTAAATGAACTTGTTCATTACGTTGAACAAACACTTAATGATAAAGATGCCTTAATCGGTATTAACTACTCTAATAGTGAAGAGCTTGCCAATAAGATTGAGGTTGCTCTTCGTCATACTGGGTATACTAACTTCATAAGAGAAAAAATCGGTAGTGTCTTTGCTTCACATATTGGACTTGAAGCGGTCGGTCTATATTACTTTAAGGACTAAACAAAAAACGAACATTCAAGGAGAGTTGTATGTTCGTTTTTTTTATGGGGATTTTATCTATACATCCATGAGCTAAAGTTATCTTTCTTTTCTTGATAACTCAATGTATTCATGTGTCTCGCATTTGCCATTGGATCATGTGTGAAATCTTGTGCTTGGAATGCTGAGAATAATAATTCTAGTATAGTATTAATCACATTTTTAATTGTCTTCATTTTTCTTACCTCTTTACCTTAATTTTTTTGATTTAATGTTGTAAATTGATTAATATTTTTAACTTACACATTAATTATATTCATTTATTTATTAAATTACAAGAGATATACTTTATTTTATTAATTTTTATATTGATTATATTAATTATTTGTTATGTTTTATTAACTTTATTGATATTAATATTGATTTTGTGTATTTTATAGGGATTATTTTATTATTGGTGTGCTTTAGTTTAATCTTTTAGACATGCAAAAAAGAAAAGACGCAAGTGAATTTTGCGTCTTTGGTTTAAATTAAGTCGAGTTCGTCAGCGATTTCCATATAAATGGTTTGAATCAATCTGACTTCTACTTTCATTCGTTTGAAGATTTTATCCGATTCAACATCAAGCGTTTCATACATTTCATTGGTAATCGGTTCTTTATTAATGATTTTTTCTTTGACAGCTTCTTCAAAATCTAGGAAAAACTGCATTCCTTTTTCATCATATTCATCGTAATTGAGCATTTCGTTTTCAAAGTCGATTGTGTTTAATAACAAGTTAATCTTTTTTGCATCTAAATTGAGCGCCATAAAATCATTATGATAGTTTTCTTTTAATAATGATTTGATCTCTTCAATTTGATCATAGACATAATAAAAACCATGTTCAAAGATGGCGTGATCCTCATCTGTATAATTTGGATCATCAATTAATTTGTCATAACAATATTCAACGACATTTAACACATGCTCTATACGAATGATTAAAGGCGAATCCATCGCCTTTAATTTTTCGATGAGGTCATTATTAATTAGTTTCCAATCGGAATACTCGTGATAAATCGATTCATCACGCATGTTTAATCCCTCACTTCTTTCAAACAATTATGCTTTACCTACTGAACCAAACATGGTTAACTTGTTCTTGACAACTTCTTTCATTGCTTTGTAACCTGGTTCTAATAGTTTTCTTGGGTCAAATCCTTTTGATTGTAAATCTTTACCAGCTAAGATGTATTCTCTCGTTGCTGCTGCGAATGCTAATTGTAATTCGGTATTAACATTGATTTTTGCAATTCCGAGAGAGATTGCTTTTTTGATTTGGTCTTCAGGAATACCAGTACCACCATGTAATACTAGTGGAACTCCACCAGTAACTTCTGCAACAGTCTTTAAGACATCAAATCTTAATCCTGGCCAGTTTGCTGGATATTTACCATGAATATTACCAATACCTGCTGCAAATAAGTCAACACCTGTTTCTGAAATGATACGGCATTCTTCAGGATCAGCAACTTCACCTAAACCAACAACACCATCTTCTTCCCCACCAATTGAACCAACTTCAGCTTCAACTGAGACACCAACTGCATGAGCTGCTGCAACAATTTGTTTAGTCTTTTCTAGATTTTCTGCGAATGGGTAATGAGATCCATCAAACATAACAGATGTGAATCCTGCTCTCATAGCGCGGTAAGCACCTTCAAAGGTACCATGGTCTAGATGAACTGCAACTGGTACTGAAACTTTAAGAGCCTTGTCTAAAGTTGATACCATTGCCATAACGTTTTCATATCCACCCATGTATTTAGCAGCTCCTTCAGAAACTCCTAAGATCACTGGGGATTTTAATTCTTCAACAGTTGTTAATACTGCTTTAATCCATTCAAGGTTATTAATGTTGATTTGCGCAACTGCGTAACCTTCATTTCTTGCTTTTAATAACATTTCTTTTGCTGAAACTAACATGTATAACTCTTCCTCCTAAAATTTTAGCCATAGATATTATATATCTATTCATTTATTTTTACAAATATTAAATGTGAAATCTATTTAGATAGATGATTTTTCAAACTCGCTTCAATGAATTTGTGAAACAGTGGGTGCGGACGAAGCGGTCTTGATAAGAATTCAGGGTGATACTGAACAGCAACAAACCATGGATGGTTATTAAGTTCGACAATCTCAACTAGATTTCGTTCTGGGTTGATTCCAGTAATTCTCATATCACTTGAATCAAAGATTTCTTTATAATTATTATTAAATTCATAACGATGACGATGACGTTCAGAAATCTTCTTTTTACCATATGCTTGATAAGCAAGAGAGTTTTCAGTCAATTGACAATGATATAAACCAAGTCTTAATGATCCACCTAAATCGGATGAGTTATTAGGTTGAATGGTGACAATTGGATTTTTACAATCAGGGTTAATTTCTGTTGTGTCAGCATCTTCAATCTTTAAGACGTTTCTTGCATACTCGATTGTTGCAAGTTGCATCCCATAACAAATTCCAAAGAAAGGAACTTGGTGTTCTCTAGCGTATTTAATGGCTTCAATCTTACCTGGTGTTGCACGTTTTCCAAATCCACCAGGAACTAGTATTCCATCACAATTTGAAAGTGCATCACTTACATTTTCAGGTGTTACTTTCTCTGCATTCAACCATTTGATCTTTACATGTGTATCATGAGAGAAACCTGCATGTTTTAAAGATTCTGAAACTGATAGGTATGCATCTTGTAGTGATACATATTTGCCTACTAAACCGATTGTAAGGGTATGTTTAAGGTGTTTGATTCGATAAATCAAGTCTTCCCAAGGAGCTACATCTGCAGGCTTGAAATTCTCTAATCTGAAGTGTTTTAGAATGTAGTTGTCTATTCCTTGAGTGTGTAAATTAATGATTGCTTCATATAGGACTTCAACGTCAATCGATTCAAAAACAGCTTCTTTATCAACGTCACAAAATAGTGCAATCTTTTCTTTAACGGCATCAACAATTTTGACTTCACTTCTTAGGATAATAATGTCTGGTTGAATACCAAGACTTCTTAGTTCTTTAACGGAGTGTTGAGTTGGTTTCGTTTTAATTTCGTTGGATGCTTTTAAAAATGGTACTAAAGTATTATGAACATAAAGTGTATTCTCATAACCAAAATCACGTCTTGCTTGACGGATGGCTTCTAAGTATGGGAGGGACTCGATATCACCAACCGTACCACCTATTTCAGTAATGATCACATCTGCCTTAGAATTCTTTGCAGCCTCTTTAAGTCTTAATTTGATTTCATCAGTAATATGTGGAATCACTTGTACGGTCGCCCCTAAATAATCCCCACGACGTTCCTTTTGAATAACAGATGAATAAATCTTTCCTGTTGTAACACTTGAATCCTTAGAGAGATTGATATCAATGAATCGTTCATAATGGCCTAAGTCTAAATCTGTTTCTGCACCATCATCTGTGACAAAAACTTCCCCATGTTGATAAGGACTCATGGTGCCTGGATCAACATTAATATATGGATCAAATTTTTGAATAAAGATTTTTAATCCCCGTGACTTTAATAATTGTCCAATTGCTGATGCTGAGATACCTTTACCTAACGAACTTACAACGCCACCTGTAACAAAGATAAATTTTGTAGCCATAAATGAACTCCTTTTTCTGGTCTTTATATAAAAAATAAGAATCTCCCGCGAAGGAGACTCTATTTATGGTGTGCCCTCTTTTATTGTATCAAAGACATCAATAAGTTTCAATGAAAACTCGACTGAAAATAAATGTAACAATTTTAATGACTAAGTCCAAGTTAGAAAATCTAAATTGTCTTATATCTTTTTTAATGATTCTACAAGCTCATCAAGACGTTTTTGTAGAGTTTCTGGTCTTTTAGCGTCTTGAACCTTTCGTGCCCATTCCTTACGAACGGAGTAGGAAAGATTGTTGAAAGTATTTGATAATTGATGTTCATCTAGAACATCTTTCATGATAACTGGAATATCTACTTCACGTTTTCCTTCAACGAGTGTTAATTCGACTGTAATTGTATCCCCCGCTTTAATACCTGTCTTCTCACGATGCTCTTTTGCAAAAGGTATTAAATAATGACCACTCATGGCTGCGACTGTCGAGGGGTATTCATATTCTCCTATTTTAACCATAACTGGTGGTTTCTTAGAACTACCTAGATTTTATAAATCATTTAAAGGTACTTCAATTCCAGTATTATTACCAAAAGATAATAACTTTGTTGTAAACTTCGTTTTAACCATGATGCCTCCTTTAAATCTTTTATCTGTTATTATTTTAAGATTACTATAAAAAGTAACCATTATACAAGTAACTTGATTTTCATGACTTTTTTATGAATTTCTTTTTATCATTTTAAATCAACAAAAAAGGAGACCTTAGTCTCCTAAATTGTAAGATTATTTATCGTACATGTCCTCATAATCATCCATGATGTCATTATAGTCATCTTCATCGTAATCATCATCTTCATCAAGATCTAGATCAACGTCTTCGATGGCATCATCTTCATCAGTTGATTCAATTGATAAACCAACATCAATGTATTCTTTTTCTTCGATGATTTCTTCGTCAACTTCTTCCTCTTCCTCTTCTTCAGATTCGAGTTCCTCTTCTTCTACATCATCTAAATTGAATTCAGTGAAATCTAATTCTTCTTCATCAACTTCATCGACTTCTTCTGGAGTAACGAAGGCATACCCGTCTTTATCCCAAAACTCTAAGTGTCCATCTTTTAATGTCCACTTATCATCTCCGACAAAAACAAATCTTCCGCTTAATGTAATATCCATGTATAACTGAGTCATTCGATCTACATTGCTGGTATCTAAACCTTTTTCGTTTGCTGCTCTTTCGATTAACTCATAAATGGAAATTGGTTCGGCACTTTCTTTAAGAATCTTTTCTGTTATGTCTAACAGTGACAATTCTTTAACATTGTCAACAGCCATTGTGTACCCTCCTAAAAACCGTCTATATTGTATATGAATGTTTTAATAATTGCAACCCTTTTTTTCATTTTGTTTAAAATTAGTACTTTTGTCGTGTTTCGATGGCTTTTGAGAGGGTTAACTCATCCGCGTATTTTAAATCTGCTCCGACTGGTAGTCCATAACCAAGTCTAGTCATTAAAACTGGTGATGTTTTTAGTAAGGATTTTAAATATTGAGCTGTAAGCTCACCTTCAACTGTAGAGTTTGTTGCTATAACAATCTCTTTGGTTTGATTGGCTCTTGTAATTAAAGAATCAATATTTAAATCTTTGGGTTCTACCCCTCTAGAAAAATCAACAAGTCCATTAAGAACGTGGTAAACACCATTAAAGGTTCCCATTTTCTCTAATGCAAAGACATCTTTAGAATCAGCAACAACAATCATTAAATCATGATTTCGTTCTGGATTTTTACAAATATGACAAACATCCTGGTCGGTAATCACACCGCATGTCGAACAATATTTAATCCCTTCTTTTAAGTGACTTAAGTGATGACCAAATGCTTGGAGATCATCTTTTGTCCAATTAATCAAAGAAAGTGCTAAACGCTCTGCGGTTTTAGCGCCTATCCCTGGAAGTTTTTTCAGATCTTCAATTAAATCTGAAATGATGGTTGGATACATTAGAATCCAAACCCACCCATACCACCAGCAAATTGACCCATCGTTTCTTCCTGTTGTTTGTCAATTTGAGCGAGTGCATCATTAACTGCAAGTAAGACTGCATCTTGTAAGAGTTCGACTTCTTCTAGAAGTTCTGGATCGATTTTAACATCGATGACTTGTCTTGTTCCTTGAACAATAACAGTAACGCCCGATGCTTTACCGGTAAATTCTGACGATTCAAGGGCTTCTTGAGCATCTTGCATTTGTTTTTGGATTTTCTTTAATTTATTTAACATATTTGGATTCATTTTCTATTACTCCTCTACTTTGACAAAATCTTTTCCAAAATATTCTAAAGCGAGCTCTACTGCTTGATCTTTAGATTCTTTTTTCTCTTCAACTTTGGGTGCTTCATATAAGTGTAGATCAATATCTTTTAATGTTGGTTTTGAAATACCGCCATTAAACTGATCTAAGTAATCACTCTTTAAGATAACCCAGTCTGGTTTTAAGATGACTGTGTAATCCTTGATAAAATCTTGTTTATTGTTAATGATTTGTAAAACTTTAGCTTTAGTTCCTGGTTGTAACATGGTTTGTGCGGTAAGAACATCATCATAAACCAGTAACATTTTATCCTCAGACACTGCTTCAAGTGTTCCTTGGCTTAAAAGCTCTGCTACTAATCTAAGATTAGAGACTTCATAATCTTTTAAGAGTGGCCAACCCTTTTTAAGTAGCGTTCGTTTGTTACGATCACCAGCATTTAGAATTTCTTCAACTTCCTTAACCGTAACCAGTGGGACTTGACCAACTAAAACTTGTGGTACTTCTTTCGTTTCAACTACTTTAGTTGTAACAACGCCTTGTTTCATTTGTTCTTGAAGTTGTTTGATGGTTGCATCCATTTCTTCAATCTTTGTTTCAAGACGAGCTTGATCCACACTTTGGTGATTAATCATCTTAATTACTGCAAGTTCTAAGTAAGCTCTTTTTTGAGTCGTGTACTTAATGTTGTTTTGCAGTTCATTAAGAATTTCTAAGTATACATAAATTAAATTCTTTGAAATACCTTTTAATTCTGGAAATTTCGGATTAGTTCTTACCTTATCCAGTAACACATCTCTTAATGCCAAAATTAAATCGGATGTCATTCTAACAATGTCTTTTCCATCGTTAATGACTTGATTTAGAAACTCAAGTGCCTTTTGTGGTTGTTTATCCGCAATAACTGTTAATAGTTCACTAATGAATCTTCTTGATAATCCACCAGATACTTTATAAACTTCATCCTCGGTAATTTTACCATCTGTGAATGATACAACTTGATCGAGTAAGGATAATGCATCACGCATTCCACCTTCAGCCGATAGCGCGATTGCTCTTAGTGCATCATCATTAATTTCAACACTTTCTTTTTTGATGATTTCGCGTAGATTTCTTTCAATATCTTCGACTTCAATATTTTTGAAATCGAAGCGTTGACATCTTGAAATGATGGTTGCTGGAACTTTATGGATCTCAGTTGTTGCGAGAATGAAGACAACAAACTTAGGTGGTTCTTCTAATGTTTTTAAGAGTGCATTAAACGCAGCTGCAGTTAACATATGGACTTCATCGATGATGTAAACCTTGTATTTACCAACTGAAGGTGTATATTTAACTTTATCTCTTAAATCTCTAATTTCGTCGACACCGTTATTCGATGCAGCATCGATTTCAACAACATCGGAAATATCGCCTTTATCAATGCCTTTACAAATTGCGCATTCACCACAAGGTTCACTCACGGGTCCTTTTTCGCAATTTAGTGCTTTAGCAACAATCTTCGCAATTGTTGTTTTACCAGTACCTCTTGGTCCTGCAAAAAGATAAGCATGTGCAACTTTTTCATGAGCAAGTGCGTTTTGTAGGGTTTGAACAATCACTTTTTGACCGTATATATCTTTAAAGAACTTTGGTCGATAAGTCCGGTAAAGTGCTTGATAGCTCATGAATTTGTCACCCCTTTTCTGTTTGTTTCATAATTATATCATATCTTATGATATATACAAGTCATTTTCCAAGACAAAATTTCGAAAACAGCTCACTTAATAATTGGCCGTATTGATTGTTACCTAGAATTTCACCTAATAGATTCCAACTTCTAGTTAAATCAATTGCGTACATATCAACCGGAAAGTCAGCTTCAATCGATGAAACAACACTTTCTAAAGCTTGTTTTGCTTCTTTAAGTTTTTGTATATGTCTCACATTTGATAGATAATTAAAGTCTTTGTCACTAAGATGATCGAGTTCTAATTTCTGTAAGATGATTTGTTCCAATTCTTTTAGCCCAGATTTTTCAAGGGATGAGATTTCTACTAGATTTTCCATCTTTAAAGCACGTGGTAAATCTTTCTTATTTCCAATGATAATTCGTTCATGATGCTTGGTCTCATCAAGCAAGATTTCATCCTCTTTGGTGAGTGGTTTTGAAAGGTCTAAAACCATTAAAACAAGCTCAGCATCTTTTAGTGCTTTTCGACTTCTTTCAACGCCGATTTTTTCAATTGTATCAAGGGCATTTCTAATACCCGCTGTATCGATTAAATGGAGCGTTACACCACTTAGATTGATGTATGCATCGATCGTGTCTCTGGTGGTTCCTTCGATATCAGAAACGATTGCACGTTCTTCATCTAAGAGTGCATTTAAAAGGCTTGATTTCCCCACATTTGGACGTCCGATGATGACTGTTTTAACACCATCTCTGATGAACTGTGTCTTTTTAGAATGACGCAATATATCATCAATTTCAGCGAGTAATGATTTAACTTCTGGATAGACTATTTCTTTACTCATGACTTCAGCATCATCATACTCTGGATAATCAATATTGACCTCAATTTTAGCAATCAAAGTCAGTACTTTTTGTTTCAAATTTTCAATTAATTTTGAGGTTTCTTTTGCGAGTGCTTTATTAGCAACTTTAATCGCGTTTTCATTGGTTGCTGCAATTAAATCCATGACTGCTTCAGCTTGAACTAAATCGATTCTACCATTTAAATACGCACGCTTTGTAAACTCTCCTGGTTCAGCAAGTTTTACCCCAGTTTCAAGAATTCTTTCTAAGACTTTTTGCGTGATTAAAACACCACCATGAGTAGATATTTCAACGACATTTTCTTTTGTAAATGAATGTGGTTCAATAAATACTGAAACCATTACTTCATCCAAGGTAGATCCATCCGCTTCTAAGATGTGTCCATAGTGGATGGTATTACCTTTCACCTTAAGCAAATTCTTTCCCTTGAAAATGGTATTTACTTTTTCGATTGCCAGAACTCCAGAAACACGAATAACGGATAGTCCACCGGTTCCAAAAGGAGTTGCTATTGCAGCAATGGTATCAAATGTCATTTATCAGCTTCACCTAAATCAGTATCTGGTTCAATTTTATGATCAATGAGTCTTTGTGATGCACTATTTGGATGTGGAACAAATGGATTAACACCACGTTTTAAGTCTCTTAATGTCATGAAGATCATGACAAATCCACCTAAAATGGATCCAATTAAGATGTATCCACTACCTAAAACAATACCAAGTAGAGCAGCAAACCAAATGGTTGCTGCAGTCGTAATTCCATGAATGATATTATGAGTATCTTTCATAATAACCCCGGCACCGATAAAACCAATACCTGTTACAACTTGAGCGATAACGCGTTGTCCTTCAGGATCACTAATACCAGCTTCAGTTTGAGAGATAAACATTAAACGTTGAATAATTGCGATTGCAGTTGCTGCAAGTCCAACTAAAACGTGGGCAGAAATCCCCGCTGCCTTACCAACGTTTTGTCTTTCAAGTCCAACATATGCTGTAACAAGAAATACAATGATAAGTGGTAGGAATACAACCATTAACCAATCCCTCGAATCTTCAAGGATGAATTCTTCAAAATATGAATAATTATCTGAGATTGTTGATAGTAATTTTAAAAACATATAACTTACACCCTTTCCTATTAATAATTATAAAACTTTATGAACTGCTTCAATCATTAGTGGTAATTCTGCCCAAGATTCAAGTGTTGCACCTGAAGCTTTCGCGTGACCACCACCTCTAAATTGATTAGCTACTTTATCAATATCTGGTCCATTAGAACGAAGTCTGACTCTTACAACATCGGAGTCTTCGATAAAGATTGCCCAAATTGGATAACCTTCAATTCCTCCTAACATCCCAATCACGGATGATGCTTGTTCATAGGTTAGATTGTATGATTTATAAAGTTCTTCTGTAATCCTTAAATAAACAAATCCTTTATCAGTTGTTTCAAAGTTCATGTAGACATATCCTTTAAAACGTAACATATCAAATGATTCACTTGATAAGTATCGATCAATTTCTTCAACATCAGCACCGTGTTCTAATAACATTCCAGCCATTTCATGAGTGAGTCTTGAAACTCCACGATATTTGAAACGACCAGTATCGGTTAGAATTCCAGTGTACATCGCAATCGCACCTGGCTTAGTAATTTTTAATTTCTTAAACTGGGTTGAGAAATAAGCCATCATTTGTGCACATGATGGGAAAGTGGTATCGACCCACTGAATATCTCCAAATTGATCAACTGGAATATGATGGTCAATTTTGATGACTTCTTTACCGAATTTGTATCTTTGATCAGAAATACGATCAGCTGTTGCAGTATCAACAACAATTGATAATGCCCCTACATAAACTTGATCTTCAATTTCATCTGGCTTTCCAACAAATGATACAAAATCAGATGTTTGACCAACGACATAAACCTTCTTATCTGGAAAACCATTTTGAATCATATTTTTTAATCCGAATTGTGCTCCATAACAATCACCATCTGGTCTGATGTGGCCGTGAATGATAATGGTTTTATAGGATTTAATCTTTTTATATATTTGTTTTAGTACGCTCATAGTAGCTCCCTCTTTCATCTAAATCATTAATAACTTTATAAACTTCTTCCCACGAAGTTAATGTACATCCGCATGCGTTTGCATGTCCTCCACCACCATATTTTCTAGCGATATCAACGATATCAACATAGCGGCTTCGAAGTTCTCCTAAAATCTTATGCTCATCATTTTCAGTAAATGATGCCCAGATGATTACTTCTTTAATTCCCGACATCGCTCCAAGCATGCCTCTTGAAACTGTCATAAAATCAAATCCTGATTCTTTTACTTTATCTAAGTCATTGATTTGATAAGCAACTTGATGCTTAGTTAATTCAAAATGACTAAACTTATTTTTACCGATTCTTTTAGCGAGTGGCTCAACAAATAGAAAATCATAAATTTGCTGAATGCTTGGTTCAAACTCTGAGACATATGCACTCATTTTGAAAATATGTTGTGCATTTTTTGGGTTGATATACAAATATCGACCAGAGTCACCAATCATTCCTGCTAAAAGATGGGTTGCAATCTCATTATTAATCTTGAAATTCCATTGAATGGTTAAATCAACAATCATTTCAGCTGCAGAGACCAAATTAGGATTTGAATAAAATATACTTGGGTTAATATCTGATTCATTTAAGTGGTGATCAATAACAATCACTTCTTTAGCAAGTTTGTATCGGTCATCCGATATGAGATGTGCAACTGCTGTATCAACAACAATCACTAAAGCATCGTGGTAAACTTCATCTGCAATAACATCCATCGTTGCATCCGTAAAATACCCACCACTATCTCCAACTGCATAAACGTTCTTATCTGGATAGTTATTTAATATCGCATACTTTAAACCCAGTTGTGAACCATAAGCATCCAAATCAGGATGGTGATGTCGGTGAATAATAATCGTTTGATATGACTTGATTTTGTCTAAAATGTTTGATTCCAAACGCCAGTCCTCCTTTGGACGGATTATAACAGTATATCATAATTTGAATAAAAAAGGAATTAACATAAATGTTAATCCTTCTTCATCAAATGTATCCTACTTAAAATGCTTATGGTACCATTCTTGAATCTTATTGAAATCCTCAGTAGTTCCTTGTTTCTCTATTTTTAAGATGAGTTCAATATGGGGATATCGCTTCGTAATAATATCTGCAGCTTTCCAAGCTAAGTCTTTATAACTTGCATCACCGCTGACAACAATTCCCTTAACTAAATGATTATATTGTTTTAGAAAATAATTTGTATGACGACCAATTGCTCCTCGTCCCATGGTTGGAGTAATGAGCAAAACTGGCTCATCAATTGTAAGTCCAATAACCGATTCAGCATCTGGGTTTAAGTTTAGTGCAAGCGTCTTACAGTTTAAACTATAACTTTCGTATACAACCATCGTTTACTCCTATAGAATTTCTTAGGATTCGTCTTTTTGATTCAGTTTAATTAAATCAGTTTCAAGTCCTGGGGTTAATTCTTTTTTACCCATATCTTTAAATCTTAACCATTTTCTTAGTGCAAACGTACCTGCAACAACCAAGACTGAATAAATCACGATCCACAGCCATATTAGTGGGTTTGAATTAATCACTAATGGTTCCATGACTGTGATATCTTGATAATCAACTTCTAAGGCTTTACCTTCTGCTTCATAGTGTTCCATTAATTGCCCTTTAATAGTGAATTCTTCATCTAATAATGGCTCTAGGTCAATCGTTAACGTTGTCTGATCGTTTAATGTTATTTGTATCTCTTCAATTGGTATATAGACTTGATTAGATTCAAAATCTGTACGTTCAACAACCGGCACATTATTTTCATGATTCACAACTGTGTAGATTGGTAAACTACCATACTTTAGTAATGTGTATTCCTTTTGAACATTTTCATTGGATTTAACTTTTACTTCCAATTGAGCATTTAATTCATTACCTTGTTTTTGATGCATAATGATCGAAATACCATCAATGGTGATGACGTCATTATTCACCTTTTTATATGAAACAACTTCATAAATATAGAGTTGAAATTCAAATCCAGATTCATTGATTGTTAGGTTTCTAAGTGGTTCATCATTGAAGTATTTAGAAGCTACAAAAAATGTCATATTGTTGCTAGTAATTGCTTCCTGACCTAATTTACTAATTTCTTCTGAGCGATAATATCGTTCAGAAAATGAATAGACTAGAAACAAGCCTAAAGCAATCGTCAATGCGTAAATAATTTTAAGAAATATTTTCATTATATATTATGCCCAAATACCTAATTTATGATCTTTCGCATATTGTTCAGCATTTTGGAACCATTGATGCAGTGAAATACCATTGTAAATTAATGTGTGATTAGGATCTGAGTAATTGTTTTGAGAGTAACCATATTTAACAAGTTCATAGTTCACTAAAACGCCATCTGCCCAAATCAATCCAAGATATCTGCCATATGTTTCTTTTAAACCAGCGGTTGGGTCTCTTTGAACATAGATTTCACTTGCTGAAGTTAGAATACCTTCAACAAAATCTTGAGCAAATGCAGCTAAATCTTCATCACCCATTTCACGTGTATCAATACCAATAAATCTAACACTTGGTGCATCCACATCATCATTAAATTCAAGGAATCTTGCAGTGTCACCATCGTGGTTATAATCAAATGTGACTTTGATCATTCCCATATTGTTGGTATAGTAATCGAGTGATACATGTTCCGGATTATAGGTGAAGGTTGTTGGATAATCAACTGGATGTGAACCAAAGATTTCAGAATAATCTGGCGCATAAATGCCCCATTGTGATAAAGTGAAACTTTCAGTCGCATAAACGACATCTGTTTTTCTAGAATAGACGCGATTATCTAAGTTATATAATGCCCAACCTAAAGTTCCTAATACATCTATTTTACGATGATCACTATATGCTAATACAATAACGTCATTTCCATCGAAAATAAGATTTTCACTGGTTTGATCTGCTAGAGCTAACACTTCAGTGTTCGCACCACTATGAGATAAGATATAAACTTCATTTGGTTGAAGCATACCAGTAAGTTGAATGGAACTTGTATGAGTTGTTGAACCATCTGAGTAAATATCGATAACATAATTTGATAAATCTATTTCGACATCTTTACCATTGAAAATTTCAATTGCCCGATTGTTTCCTGTTCCTTCAAGATACTTAGAAATAAGTACTTTTTGGAAAGTTGTTGGTGCTTGTGCGATAAAAACAATAACTTCACCATCAATTGGTATTTCATGTCCTGGTTGTTTATTTGAACCATAATGTGAGAATACACCTTGTTCAATGGTGTCAGAATCAATATATCGAACATCAATTGAGACTTGTAGCTTTTGTAATTCAAGAATAACTTGTTGTCGAGTTAATCCTGTTAAGTTAGGTAATATATTTTTGTGAATTGAGAAAAAGACGGAAATATGTGTATTTTTGTCAACTTTATTTCCAGCTTTTAGTCCATCTCCATAAGAGACGAAATTACCTTCGGTCACATTGAATGCAGTCACATCATTAAATGTATAAGTAATTTGTAAACCACTTAACTCATTAATAACATCACTCTTATTTTTTCCCGATAAACTTGGTAATGTTACTTGTTCTGATACTGGTGGTGTGGGTGGTGTTTCATCACATGCAACAACACCCAAGAGTAGAATGGAAAGGATTACTATTAGAAATACTTTTTTCATATCTTGTTACTCCCTGATTTTTTAGTCTATTACTATTATAACATTTTATGTTATAGAAAAGAAAAAACGGCAGTTTGTGTAAAACCGCCGTTTTCTTGTTAAATTAATGAATCTATTATGCAGCAGGAGTAAATGTGTGTGAACCTAATGTTGTTACATAACCAACAGCATCATCGCCACTTACATAATTCTTAACAACTGACCACTCAGAAACATTCCAAGTAGTTGTTGGACTTGCTACATTTGCATTTCTAATGATAATAACGTCAACTGTATCATCAGCACCAACGGCCCATGAAGATCCTGGATCAACACCTAAAACGCCGAAGACATCAATTGCTGTTTCGCCTTTAAATAATGCAATTGCGTCATCTCCGTTAAATGCCAATGCTGTAGTTTCTAAATCACCAAATGGTGCCAATCTATCATTAGTAGCTGAATCATCGTTATAAACAACGAAGACATCGCCATGTGCTAAAGTTCCAGTTAAAGTGATTGCTGCACCAAATGTAGCAGCACCATTAGTAGCTAATCTCACTGAATATTGTGTTAGATCAACAGATGCTCCAGTAAAGTTTGCAATTTCAATCGCTTTTCTGTTTCCAGGTGCAGCTTCGATATATTCAGAAATGAATAGATCTGTTGCAAATTCAGTTGGTTCTGGTTCTCCACCTTCTTCAGCTAAAACTGTGAATGCGACTACATCAGTGTCGATTTGAGTTTCACCCATCATAGCAACCCATGTTAGAGTACCTGTAGCATCAGTTTCGCCACGAGTAACAACAGCACCATTTCCAGCTTCGTTAATAGCGATTGCTGAATTTTGTGATGTCCAAGTAATTGTTAATCCAAATGGTCCGCTTGCTGGTAAAGCAAAGTTAGCAGTCACTTCAGCGTTTGCTGCAGGGAATGTAACGCTTGAAACAGCAATAGCACCAAGAGTTGCAGCGTCTGCTACCGCACCAACAGTGATTGCATCACCATTGAATACTAATAGATATGGATTTGATGAGTTAGCTGTAACGGTTGTAATCGTTAATTCTGTTCCAGCAGCAAGTCCATTAAGTTTCGCTGTAATTGAATCAATAGCATCCTGATTTGTATCGCCTAAAGAAATAACTCTAAATGAAAGTGTATATCCGTTTGCAAGTACTAAGTTATAATAAGCACTTTGTTCAGCAGTCGTAATTGCATCCTTTAGATAACCAGTAACTGTAGTTAATTTAAGTCTAGCAGCAGTCTTTGAAGTATCATCAGTGATTGAAACCGCGGTTGGTAAATCATTACCTTCAGATATAACTTGAACCAGCCGGTTAATAACTGACGCACCTGGTTGAGCAAATTGGCTTAAACCAGAGTATGCAGCTGTATTACCTTCCCAAACAACTAAGTCACCAACTTCAATTAAATCAGCATCAGCACCAGCTGCTCTAAATGCTTGGATTCCACCAGTTGCATCTTGAATGTAAACTTGTGCATTTCCGTATTGAGCGGATTTTGATTTTGCAATAACGATACCTTGAACTCTAACAAATGCTCCAGCTGGTAAAGCGTGAACATCACTTATTGGAGTGATTGGTGTACCAACTGTAACGACTACATCAAATGTGTCGCTAACTTCTCCTGATGTAACGGTTGCTGTTAATGTAACATCAACAGCTAAACCAGTAGGAACAACTGCAACACCTGTAGCTGATAAGACATCAGGATTTGAAGATGCCCATGAAATAGTTACGCCCCATGAAGCTTCAACAGGTAAAATGATATTGCTTGAGGTTTGTGTAGGAACACCTAAATGAGCACCAACATACGCAACTTTATCTGCATCTGTTGCTGGTTCTTCAACGTATAGATATACGTTTTCAGGACTTGTTAACTCAAATCTTGGTCCATTATTCCAACCAATTGCAGCGCCATCAACGTCAATAAAGTTACCAACAGCAAATGTACTTAGATGAGCTGTGATTGATTGAACAGTTTGATCACCAACAAGAAGTGTACGTGAATCCCAGAATAAGTCAATAAGTTCTTCTGTAACTGGGTCTTGTAGTTTGAATAAGATGTTGCCATAACTTTGAGCTGGTATTTCAATAATTTCTAAATTAGTTCTCTTAACAAGTTGTGATTGATAAGGAAGTAATGCTTCTGGAGTTAATGCAACTTCGTCAATATTTGCTACTGGGAAGTTTGCGGCTGGTACATTTTGAATTGTAACAGCATATGGTTTAATTTGTTGTAATCCGTTGTTTGAAGTTCTTTCACCTTCAACAAGGATGACTTTACCACCGTATTTAGCCCACCATGCATTGATACCACTAACTGTAGCATCTGTTGGACTTGATGGAATGGCTTCAAATGCACCTGATCCGATGTATAAAATAACGGATCCTGATTCATCTTGTAAGACGAAGGTTCTAGGTCCTGCCATTGCAACAACTGTACCTTGAACTTTAACGTTTCCTGATACTTGAGCTCTAGCATCTGCGATGTCAAGTAGAGGTAGAATACCAACACGGATGTTGTAATTTTGAACTTTATTAACATCACCCTTAGTAATTGTAGCTGTTAATTTAACACTAACTTGTCCAGATTCTGGCATTGTAACTTCACCAGTTGTCGCATTGATTAATGCGTTGTCTGAAGCCCATGAAATGGTTGTTCCAAGCAGACTTGTTGGAAGAGATAATGTTGTAGCTTGTTGAATATCTGCAGGTAATTGATTACCTAATGCTGCAGCAACGATATCAGCTAATTGTGTATCGGTTGCTACTGGTGTAATATCGTCTGCAGTTCCAGCAAAGACAACAGCATAAATACTATTGTTAGTTCTTCTTGCATTGACAATAACATTAAGTGTAACTTCTAATCCATTAAACAATCTAATTGCTTCAATGTTTGATTGATAGTAAACCATTAATGCAACGCCACTAGCTGGTAATGAACCAATTGAAGTGTCAATATTTGCACCTGCATAACTTGGATTGACTAATACAACGTCATAGTTACCAGGACCTTGAACACGAACTTTTGCAGTTAATGTAATATAGTTGTGTTCCATTGGATTTGTTTGGCTATAAGGATTGTTTCCAGCTTCTTCATTAGCTTTTAATGCTGTGATAAACGCTTCAACGTCAGTCACTGGTGTTGGAGCCATAACTGATACAGCAGCTTCTGAATCATCTGATTTAAGTGGTCTACCACCAGAGCGAGCTCTTAGTTGAGGTGCACCAAAGTAGAATTCAAAAGCACCATATAAGTCAAATACTTCACCAACAGCAAACTTTTCATTTGGAGTTGATTCTGTATAAACACCCATAACGTTTTCGCCATCTGTAATCCAGAATGTATCTTTAGTACGAGCCATAACAGTCATTCCAATTAATTTAACATAAGGAGATGTTACGGATGATGTAGTGGCATTAGTTGCACCCCATTCTAGAAGTGCAGCGATTGATTCTGTTTCGAATACAGGGTCAACAGAGGTTAATACGACTAGATTGAATACTTTAGTAATTGATTGACTTTCTAAAGTAAGAGTCGCGGTCATTGTGACATTAGTTTGAACATCTGGATAAGTGATCTTTCCATCGTGACCTAAAACTTCTGTGTTTGAAGATTGCCATGTAACAGTGACACCTTCAGTACCAGCAGTATCAGGTAAGTCTAAGTCATTAATAACACCATTTGTTGTATTAGGAATTAATAATACAGCTGCCGCTTCTGCTAACTTAGCAGAAACTGGTTTAACTGTTTCAGCTAATACATTTACTGGAAATGATCTTTCAGCATCGCCAATAGTCGCAGTTAAGACGACTAAAGAGTTACTTGTTCCCCAAGCTGGTCTTGTTACAGCACCAGTTGTTGAGATAACATCTTCGTTTGCAGATGACCATGAAATTGTAACACCCATCAGTGATGTTGGTAATGTGATGTTACCAGTTGCTACGTAACGACCTTGATCTTCATTCCATTCAACGCCTTCGCCTTCTAGGTCGATTGCATCAAATACATCTTCAGGGTCAACTTCTTCAGCTAATACCGTTACTTGGAACGGTCTAGAATCGTTTGCACCTTCAAGTGTAAGTGTCGCCGTAACAGTGACTTGAGTGTTAACTGCAGGTCTTGTTACAGTTGCGGTTGAACCAGAAATTGTAATAACCGCTGTATTGGATGAACTCCAAGCAATGGATATTGTTCCTAGTTCACTATTTACTGAAGTAGGCAATGTAAAATTAGCTGTGACGTTACTAGCTGTATCAGACCCACTAAATGCAATGGCAATATTACCTTTTGCATCAGTAAGTATTTCAGCAGGTGTTGGTTCTTCAACAGCTGGATCACAGGCTGCAATAATAAACAGCATTAATGTGATCATGAACATGCTTACGACAGTTTTGAGAAGTGATTTTCTATAAACTGTACTCAATTTTTTTTCCTCCTATTGGAAATTTATATTTTTTCATACTCCAGATTTTTCTTCTAGAGGTCAAAAACAAATTATTCTTGTCCTAAACTTGCAGCTACATATGCATCATGTAGAGCTTGTTGGATATTTCCGTCCCCAGTCATAATTCTGGTAAGTGCTAGACCAACTTCATTTCTTGCTCTTGATGATCCAATAAACGCTGGGTCAAAGTAGAAGTATGGGGATTGTAAGTAAGCGGCTTTAGATGCAGCAGCAATTGCAGCAACTTGGGTCTTATTTCTTCCAGATACGAATACTGTTTCTGGATGTTCAATAAAGTTTTGATAAATAGCACTTTCATAAGCGGATGTTCTAACAGGTAAGTAACCAGTTGACATTGCCCAGTCAAGCGTATTTTCAGTACTAATAATCCATTTTAAGAATAACCAAGATACGAATTTTTCAACATCTGTTCCAGTCTTTAATACTGAAACGTTAGTTCCTTGTTGAATAACTGCGCGATGTTCTGGTGATAGTGCGTTATAAGGTACTTGATCTACACCAATATTCCAGATTGGATCTGCATAATAAAGTGTATTTGTACTTTCATTGAACCAAACTGCACCAGTTACTGGAATTGATTCATCTTTATCAGTTGTTTCAGGTTTATCTACTAATTGAATGGTTGGAACGTCTGTTTGTTCGTACCATGCTGAACCTGTCCATGTGTATAATGAATTCTTAGCTTCATCAAACCACTTATCGTTAACAGCTGGGGTTGCAGGTTGATCTACTGGAATAATTGTTCCACTATCCCATTTACCAACACCTGGAATGTTATAAGTAACACCCGCAGATGAACCAATGGTTACCATTGTTTGTTGGTTAACAAATGGCGTTGATGCGTATTGTTGTTGCCAGTATTCAGGTAATGTAATGACATTCTTATTAGTCTTTAAGAAGTTCATTGCAGCGGTTGTATTCGCATTATCTCTCCATAAATATTGACCTTGGAAATTACTAAAGTTAATACCAGTATAAGCACCATTCCATTGTCTTGTGAAGGTAATGAACGCATTACCAGTTGAGTCATAAGATGCTGGAACGAATTGTGAGATTTCATTTGCTGTAGCCCACGCATTTAATTGTGGTGCCATTTGAATAATATCTTGCCAAGTTGTTGGTGCATCAAGTTCTAATTCATTTAATACGGATGAGTTATAAATCATGATTTCAGTTGATTTGTTAAATGGTAAAGAGTAATAAGTTCCATCTAAATCATACTGTGAGTTTTCTTCTAAATATGAAGGAATAATATCGTCTAACGCATCATCGCCATTTAATCCCCAAGTTGTATCATAGATATAAGGATTTAGGTTAACAACGGCATTACCAGATAGATATTCAGCAACATGGTCTGGATATCCTTGAACTAAGTTAGGAATATTACCAGCAGTAATTGCATAGATCATATCAGTTTTTAATGTGTCATAGTTTGATTTACCATCAGCAATAACAACGTTGAAGTTATATCCATATTCACTTTCGTAGTAATCATGGAAAGCTTGAGCATATTTTGTTAGTAAGCCTTGGTTAAATGATCCCATAGCATGCCACATAGTAATAGTAACTTCAGAAGTTGGAATGCTTGCTGGAATTGGTGATGCTAAAACTTTTAATGAAATGGTAACACTAGCAATCAATCCCGCTTCATTACGAACTCTTAACTTAATTTGGTAAGTTCCTGGTACATCTAAGAAATAGTGAGTTCCTAAAACGGAAAGCACTTCAATCTCATCAGTTAGATCCCCGTCAATGTCATCTGAAGCTGTAACGCCATCTAGTGGAGTCCAGTCTTCTGATCCAACATAAATTTCTTGTTGTAAAATGACACCAGCAAACACCGGAGGAGTTGTATCAGATGACTGTGGATTATTAATTGTTAAATTGACAGTCACCGGAGTTGCTTCTAAACCGTCTTTATCGGTTACGCTATAAACAATGGTGTAACTACCTGCATTATCGGTTGAATCTGTTTCATCCCAACCAGTGATGACGAGATCTTCAATTAAATTTTCATCTCTATCGTCTGTTACAGTAACACCCTCTAGTGGATCAAATTCTTCACCAATTAAAATCGTTGGTTCTAAATCTGCCACAGTAATAACAGGCTTTTGATTACGTGTTCCAGTACATGCGATTAATACAAATGCAGCAGCTGTTAATGTAATCATTAGTAAAATCTTTTTCATTTATAATTCTCCTTCTTTCTACTAAATTTATTAATTTCTTAATATTAACCTTTGGTACCGCTTCTTCCAACACCTGATACAATATACTTTTTCAGTGAGAAGAAAACGATCAATAATGGAACAGTGACAAGCGCAGCTGCACCAATTTGTAGATTCGCAAGCGGTCTTGCGTCAGAACCTGAACCACTCGTAAAATTGGCACTTCTTAACGCAACCGAGATTAACCAGTGATCTTGGTTAGTTACAAGTTGTGGCCAAATATATGCATCCCAAGCACCCATCGCAGATAAGATGATGATGGTAATAATTGTTGGTGATGCGATTGGTAACATAACGCGTGTTAAATATTTGAAATCGGTACATCCATCAACTTTAGCTGCTCGATATAAAGTATCAGGAATTTGTCTAAATGCTTGTCTAAGGAAGAATATATAGAAGACGCTTGTCATAAATGGAACAATCAAAGCGAGGAAGGAATTATCGTTCTTAACCCATCCGAGTGATGAAACCGTGACATAGTTTGTAATCGTGTATAGTTCACCAGGAATCATCATTGTCATCAGTAAAATAGAGAAGATAAATTCGCGACCCTTCCATTCAAGTCTCGAGAAAGCAAATGCGGAAAGGATTGTAATAATTACTGTTCCAGTCATTGTTACAAGTCCAACAAAAATTGTATTCCACATATACTTACCAAAGTCTAGGACGGTAAGAATGTATCTAAAGTTTACCCATTGCATTTCAGATGGATCAACAAAGAAACTTGGATTAAGTTCATTAACAAGTGTATAGTTATCTTTTAATGCGGTAATAAACATCCAGTAGAACGGAATGAAAATGAATATTCCCATTAATGTTAAGAATGTGTATGTTAAGCTAAGTCTAATAACTTTAGCAACAAATGCGCCACGATTTAATCTTTCGATATCATCTTGAGATTTTGATCCGGTTGTTGCAAATGTATATTTTTTATCACCTTTAAGGAATAGATTTGCAATCTTCTTATATAGAAAGACAAATGCTAGCCCAATTCGCTTAAATGCGTTACCAATATTAATACCAGTTTTCTTCACAGATTCAACAAATCCATAGCCAACGACAAGATTTGAAATCTTTTGAGCTAAGATGAAGCGAATAACTGCTGAGAATATATTTAGAGTAATTAAGTCAAAGAATGCAAGTAAGTATTGATGACGGTAATGCCATGCTTCCATTTCGACATCTTCTCTATTTAAGACGCGCTTGAATCCTTGGAAAGTTAAAGGAATAAAAACGAGTAGATAAGCTAGTAATGTACCAATGATTAAATTCATTGATGATGTCGTTAAGGATAATCCCAGCACCGTGTATGGAATTTCTGGAGCAGGTAATGTTATGTCAGTTGGTATTTCTAAAGCATTAAAGAATATGAAGAATAATATCATTACGATGATCGTAATCACTAGGGTAATCAATGTTGCTGATAAATCCAGCATATTCATGAGTCTTGTACGTTTTTTCATCGATATAGACCCCCTTAGTAATGAACTCTCTTCTTGCCAACCCAAAATTGGACAAGAGTGAATACAAGTATGATACCAAATAGAATAATTGATGCAGCCGCTGCATATGATAGATATCCAGGTGTCGTTGCGTACTCTAAGAACGCATAAATATAGAACACTATCGTTTGTAAGTTAATATTTCCATCGATACCTGATGCGATACGACCGGATACCCCAACAATAGCAACAATACTAGAATAAGTTTTGAATGAACCAATAACTGATGTAATCAAAATATAGAAAATCATTGGTGAAATCATTGGAACGGTAATTTTTAGGAATGTTTTAGTCTTGGTTGCACCATCAATTTGAGCTGCTTGGTAGTATTGTTTATCAATACCTTGAATTCCTGCAAGGAAAACAATGATTTTAAATGCTAATCCGTTCCAAATCGAATAGATTAAGATGACCGCTAATGCTGTGATATATCTTGCACCAGCACCTAACCAAACAATTGGATCTACGCCAAACCATGAAAGAATTAAGTTAACTAATCCTAAATGTTCTAAATCGTTTTGATTTCCCTTAAACATGAAGGCAAATACTAAACCTAATGCAATCGAGTTTGTTACATAAGGAAGGAAGAAAATGGATTGATAGAATCCTTTTAATGATTTAATTCCCGCCATTGCTACTGCAATTAGTAATGCAACAAATACAGAAATTGGTACAGTAATAACAACAATATAAACAGTATTTAATACGGCTTGTCCAAAGTTTTCATGTAGTAAGACGTATAAATAATTATCATATAGTGTGATACTGTCATAAAGCCATTGTTGTTCACTAAAATCATATCCATATCCGGAATAAAATGAAACCATAAAGGAATTAATGATTGGATAGAATGTGAAAATACCTAGTAATGTAAGAGCTGGTACTAAGAATAGTGCCGCTTTAAGCCAGTGTGGCCAATGAGTAAGAAATGGAAGAAATCGTTCTAAAAAACGATTAATCGCTCTTGCTCCTTGTTTAATCGCCCAACCCAAGTCTTTAAAGAAAGTCTTTACCGGATTGGTGCGTTTGATGTTTTCTGTCATAAGACAACAACTCCAGTTTCAATATTAAAGACGTGTGCCTTACCTTGTTTAATGCCTAATTTAATATCTTTACCAGGTATATAATTGTCTGATTCAATTAATGCTCTAATGGTTAAACCATCGTGTCTATATCTAATTAAAGTATCTCGACCGATTTGTTCAACTTCAAATGTTTCATGTTTGAATAATCTACCTTCGTTAGAAACTCTAAAGTCTTCTGGTCTAATACCAATACGGTATTTACCATTTGGTGCTTTAGATTCACCAACAACAAAATCACCATCAACGATGATCTTTCCATCTTTAACTTCACCTTCAAGCATGTTGATTGGTGGGACACCTAAGAATTTGGCAACAAATTCATTGACTGGTTTTGAATAAATATCTTGTGGTGCATCAAATTGTTGTTCAGCACCAAAATTCATAACGACCATGTAATCAGAGATTGACATCGCTTCTTCTTGGTCATGGGTAACAAAGATTGTGGTAATACCAGTTTCCTTTTGAATACGTTTAATTTCTTCACGAGTTTGAAGTCTTAAACGAGCATCTAGGTTTGACAGTGGTTCATCAAGTAATAATACTCTTGGTTTCTTAACAAGTGCACGAGCAATCGCGACACGTTGTTGTTGTCCACCGGATAATTGAGCTGGTTTTTTATCTAATTGGTCTTCAATACCAACTAGTCTAGCCA
This sequence comes from Bacillota bacterium, assembly GCA_023431045.1. Taxonomy (GTDB): domain Bacteria; phylum Bacillota_I; class Bacilli_A; order Acholeplasmatales; family Acholeplasmataceae; genus Acholeplasma. The sequence goes on from JAEYXZ010000059.1 coordinate 30,328, forward strand.
TCTCAACAACTAATTCTTCAGCATCTTTACGATTAATCTTGATATTCTCAAGAGGGAACATAATGTTCTGACGCACCGTCATGTGCGGATATAAGGCATAGTTTTGGAATACTAATCCAATACCTCTTTTTTCTGGTGCTAAACGAGTGACATCATCATCACCAAAATAGATTTTTCCTGCAGAAGGCTTTAATAGCCCTGCAATCATATATAGGGTGGTTGATTTTCCACAACCAGATGGTCCAAGTAAACTGACCAACTTTCCAGAAGGTACAACAATATCCAGGTCATCTACAGCAACGGTTTCTTTTCCCGTTTTATCAGTAAATACCTTAGTAAGTCCTTCAAGTCTTATTTCCATTTTACGCTCCTTGATATTTTCGCCTCTTTAATGC
>JAEYXZ010000056.1 GCA_023431045.1 Bacillota bacterium
TCACCAGGTAGTATCATTGGAGTCATTGATCCTGTTTCAATTAATCCATAACCATATCCAAATACTAAAACGGGTTTCTTTGTTGTAAATGATATTGCTGTTATGACAACAAATGATAAGGTTAGGATGAAGATAAATAAGGTGAGGATGATTCCAATAATCTTAAATGTTTTTCTCATACTTTTTGTTTAAGTTTCGCAACTTTCTTCTGATGGTCTTTTTTCAATCTTTCTTTTTCTGCTTTAACTTTCAAGCGTTGTTGTTCTTTTTCTTTTTGAACTTTTGCTTTCAGTTTTGCTTGTTCTTTTTCTTTTAATAACTTCAATCGTGCTTTTTCTTTTTGTTTCTTATCGTTAATCTTTTTGTTTACACGAGTGATTTCTTGATGATATAAGTCTTGATACTTTTTCTTAAGTTCATTCATTGCTTCACTTTGTTTCTTAAGCTGTTCTTTTAAGTTGAGTAATTCTTGATCACGCTTAAGTTCAAGCATTTCTCGTTGTTTTTTCGTAAGTGCTTCAAGTTCTTTTTGTGCTTTTTTTGAATCATCGGTTTCTTTTTCTTTGATGTATCGTTTTTGATGCTTCAAGATTTCTTGATACCATTTCTTCTCAAGTGACACAGCACTTCGAATATCTTTTTCTTTGATTTCACGAATGAGTGCGGCCAGTTTGAATTTTTCTTCGGTCTGCTTCATTTGATCAAATGAACCACCTTCATCAATTAAATACTGGAATACATCCTTATCGGCATTAATACCAAAGTAGGATTCAAAGAGGACATTCGTGATTTCTAATGTATCCTTAATGGCTTTTCTTAACGCGACTTCATATCTTGGTTCTGATTCCATGTTGTAATCAATCATGGATTTGAAGTTTTGTTTTGCTTTATTGATGTAATACTCATTAATTCGAGTATCTTCAATTTCATATGCTTTTGGATTAAGGACCATGTTATCTGGTGTGATTGTAATGAGTTCAGCCTTTGTCGTTTTATAACGTTTTGACGCTAATTCTTCATTCTTTGTTCGATCAGGATCATGATAGAAGAGGGTTGATAATGCCATCAAAGCATTTTGATTGAGATGCTTTCGATAGTTTTCATCAAAGCGTCTTTTCTTTTCATGGCGAATCACTTCATAACCAAGATTGGAATACTGTTCTAAGAATTGCCAGAGATTATAACAGTTTCGATAATCAGTATTCTTTAGAATAATCTGAGTCTTTTGAATCGGTGAACGAACTGTTTTATATCCTCTCATCATCTTCATAAAGTGGGAACTTGTTAGGTTTCCAACTTGACGGTTTAGATGTTCAGCACGTTCTAAAAGTTGAACATTATGCTCGACAACCTCACCACCAGGAATTGACTCAATTTCATTAATATTGAAATCGATATTGTATTTGATACTATCCAAATCGATATCAAGATTATGCTTTAAGGTTGTGTATTTTTTCGTATTGACATCTTCTTTAAGTACTTTAACTCTTTCATTAACAAATGATCCAAGTTTTAGTACTAAAGTCATGATGAATCTATTTTCATAAATTCCATATTCAATTTCGGACTGCTTTACCAATAATTTTTGTGGTGTGATTGGTAAATCATTGCTGCTTTTCATGTTTTCATTGCGCTTTAAGTATTGCGCATTCGCAGCTAAATGTCTCACCGTTTGACTATCAGTCTTCTTTGCTTTTTCAATAATGACAACTTCTTCATCATATCTAAGGGTTGATTTTAAGTTTCGAACGATTTTGTCGATGGATGGAATATATGTTTCAATCATCTTAATCCATTCATCATCAAACTTCTTTAATTCTGAAATTGTTGAGATAGCTAGTTTATTCTTACCTTCGTAAAGTCCCTTATAAAAGTACGCAGGAAAGTCTGTTTCAACTTCCAAGTCATCAAATACGGAGATTAACATATTATAGAATAAGTCTAAATCATAGCTTTTTTTCAAATCTCTAACTCCTTAGTTACGTTTACGGTAGTTTTCAATCATCTTACGTGCTTCAGGGAATGCATTTTTACCAAAGAGTTTATCAATGGTATCAACAAGTCCCGCTAATTCTTTTTGTAAGAATGGAAGATTCAAGAATTCAAATTTACGTAAAATCTTTCTTGTTACAATGTAATCAAGGCCTTCAACTTCATCTTGTCCACAAGCAACAAACACTGGGACAAAGGTTCTAATCTGTTTCATAATACGGTTACCAAATGTCATTTGGAAGTTTGCAGTGATGAATTGGTCAAGTTTTGCTAGATTTTGAAGGGTCTTTTGCGAGATTGGATTATTCTTGATGGCTTCTTGGAAAAGGTTATCAATGAAGTCATAACTCATATGAATTGAATCGGTAAACGGTGCATCAATGAAGTCTGCCTTAACAGATAATTCAATTGAACCAGCACGGTCATAAACTTTATCAGTAATCGCGAATGTGGAGTCATCACGGTTAGCAGTACCGACAAACCAAACATTCGGTGTTAATAACATCTTACCCTTAGTGATATGAATCGGATCTCCTGGTATCGTATCTGGTGTGATATCAATTAACCATTCACTAGCGTTTGGCATTTCAAGAACTGATAGGAAGTCTGCAAAATAATATTCAATACGGGCTAAGTTCATTTCATCTAGAACAATGAAATTTAAGTCAGTTCTAAATGTTGCTTCATAGATGGACTTCAAGAAATCTGTTTCATTGAACTTCTTTGTAAATTCATTTAGGTAACCAATCATTTCTGCACGGTCTCTCCAAGAAGGTTGAACCGAGATAATTGAGGTATCGTTATTAAAGAATTTACCCATTGCATATGGCAGTGATGTTTTACCAGTTCCAGAGATCCCTTCAAGGATCAAGAGTTTAGAGGATGCCATACTTGCAAAATAAATTGAAATGACTTTTGGACTGTAAAACAATTTAAGTTGGGATGCTGCGAAGTTAATGAATCGATCTACTAATTCCTTAAGACCAATTTTATCTTGATCTGACATATGGGTCTGTAACACATTGAAGTGATACGTTTCATCAACAGCAATCAGTTTTGTAAAGCGAGATTGATTTTCCTCATCTGCTTTATCTTTTTCATTCGAGTCACTACCCAACCCTTGTGCGCCTACGCCTGCAAGCGCGCGACGATTAGTGGGTAACCCAAGGTCACCCGATTTTAATGTTAGAATCGCATTCTTCTCATCTGTTATATCTACAATCTTTTGGTTAAGCTCTGCAATCTGGAGTAATAAATCATCTTTAGATACTTCTTTTCTCACAAATCTAAAATACCGTCTTAATAACATGAAGAAAAAGTATAAAAGCGAACCAATGAAGATAAAATTGATGATGATGACAAGAATACCAATAACCCAATCTAAAAGATTGAAATTGATAGATGCAATCGAGAATGATTCCACATAAGAAGCTGGGCGATTCCAGAATACATCACCAATTAAACCAAAAAGCGTTGCAAAAAAAGCAACGATGTGTTCGAACAACGTCTGGATAAACTCGATATACCAGGTTGCGAACTCACTCATGTTTGGTTTCCTCCCTTATTGGTTATTGTGTTTCTCTTTGTTGTTTTTGGAGTTGAGCTAGAAGTTCAGCTTTTAATGCTTCTTTTTCTTGCTCGTGTCTTTTTTGTAACGTTTGTTTATTACGATCAATGATGCGTTTTGCTAAGATGACCATTTCATAGATGAAGAATAAGAATAGTGGTAAGACAATCCATAATAAGAAGCCATTGGGATCTCTTAATTGGTCCATCGTTGTACCTAAACCTGCAGTATTACCAGTATATCTACCAATCACATTCTCAAGTTGTACAACTTCAATGTTATTTGCCATATCGGTTGTCATTTCATCTTCACCATATATACCATAAAGATTTGCTGCAACGTCTCCTTGAGTAATGACTAGGTCATCACCAAAATCGACGATTCTATGGATGATATGTTTTCCTTGATGCCAGAATACAATGATTTGTCCAAGTTGTAAGTTTTCTTTTTGTTCTTCGTTTAAAATATCAATATAAGCTAAGTCGCCTTCTTTAAATGAATCCGGTCTACCGCCATCCATAGATCCTGATTGGACGGAAACGAATCCTTTCCCAAAAATATTAGGAATATCCGTTTCTGATGCAACAGCAATATTGGAAATTGAAAATATCATTAAAAGCAGAATGATACTATAGAAGATCACATTCCCAGTAATTTTCAATGATTTAATCCAAGTGCTTTTCTTGTTCATGATTGGATACTCCTAAAATGTGTTTGGGGATCTTTTTTTATAAGTCTATTCAAAATGCACCATAATTAAAGAAGTCGCATCAATGATGCGGGAGATGGGACTTCTTTCTAATCATGATATCGACTTTGTAAGTTAATTTATTAAACTGCGCCTTCGAAATCAAAGGATAATTCTACAGAACCTGAAAGAATCGCATTGAATGCTTCTTGATCCCAACCTTCAATCCAAACACGAACCATAACATATGCAACTTCAGCATCAGTACCTAAAACGTTAGTAATACCTGTTGGTAAGCTTGGAGTCCATCCAGCAGTTGTTGCAGCAGCAACAGTGTAAAGTGGAGAAACTACAGTTGACATTGAAGCAGCAGCAACGATGGTTGATGGTAATGTAGCAGCAGTGAAATCAGCTTCTAGGATTGGGTTTGTTTCAATGGCATTATAGAATAGGACTGCTTCGTTATTACCCCAAGTACCTTTAACTAAGGAGTTACCTTCAATAGCATCTGCTTTTTCGATAACAGTAATGGTTGGACTTGATGCAGCTAATTGGTCTTCAAAACTAATACGAACAGCATTCGATGCATAATCAGTAATTGGAGTTGAAGGGTTAGCAGGTGATGCTGCTCTTGTTCCTGCTACGTTCATACCTGGAATCCATGAGGTTTGAGAACCACCTAGTGTCATTGCAGTTAATTCAACACCTGTTAAGCTTGCATTACCTGCAAAATAAAGTGGGAATTCGATGTAATGATCGGTATTTGCAGCAACGCCAGCAAATGTTTCGAATGTTACACCATCTGGTGAATAGACATTATCGAATCTGAAGTTTTCAGCGTCAATTAATGTTTCGATGTCAGTTGTTGTAATGATATTAGTCCAATCTGAACCATTAAGTGATACATAGAAACCAGAACCGGCTCTAACTTCGGTTGTAAACGCTTGGACCTCAGCGGTGTTGTTGATGGTGAACCATGCATAGACACCAACGGATAGTGCTGCACCAGTTAAGACGAGTGACAACACGGATAAGATAAACTTACTTGTTAAACTTTTCATTTTTATTTTCTCCTTATTAGGGTTTTCTTTTTTTGGCTTTTAACCTTTTGTAACCTTATTCTATATATTTAAATCTTCGTAGTATCTTGCAGCTCTAAATCGAAGTTGAATCAACATTTGATCTCTAATCACTGCATCGATACAATCTGGATCCCAACCTTCTAACCAAATGTTAATGGTTGCACTTCCTTCATAGGTTGTGAGACCATCAACACTTGAGATGAGTTCAAGTTTGGATACTAAACTTCTTTGATCCATTGCAATATCTCGTTGCATTGGATTAAAATCTGTTAATTCATAAATCATGAGCCCTTCATCAATCGGATTTAATTCAGGGAGGATTTGAGGTGATACCCTGCGGTAGTAATCATTTGCTCCAAAGGATAGTCCATAAC